>CARBKU010000015.1 GCA_948946035.1 uncultured Clostridia bacterium | reverse complement strand
ATAAGTTACATATATTGATAAGGCAATTAATACAGAAAATCCTAATAATTGAATATTAATTTCTGTTTTTTCATTTAAAGGTTTTCTTCTTATAGCCTCAATAATTAAAATTAATATCTTTCCACCATCTAACGCTGGAATTGGTAAAAGATTTGTAACTCCAAGTGACAAAGATATTAATGCCATCATAGAAATAAACTCTTTGAAATCATCTGTTTTTGCTACTGCCTCTGATATTCCAACAGGTCCCATCATTTGGTCTATTCCAACATTTCCTGTGAATAATTGCTTTAAATTATCGAAAATTGAAAACATAAATTCTTTTGTTGTCATTCCAGCATTTATACATCTATTTATAAATGTGTCTGGTGCCTGTTTTAAATTTATTCCTATATAATATTGTGAAACTATATCTGGAACTAAATCTATTTCTATTTGTTCACCATTTCTTTCAACTGTTAATAAAATTTTGTCAGATTTATTGCTACTTATTAACTCTAAAGCTTTATTTGTATCTTCATTTATATCTTGATTATTTATTTTTACTAATTTGTCATTTGAATGTACACCTTGTTTCTGACTACTACTATTTTTTTCAACTGCTACTATTTTGCACTTTTCATCTAAATACATTCCTGTTGCTTGAGCCTTTACTTCTGTTGGTCTTGTAGTATATTCTAATATTTCATTATTTCTTTCTATTTTTAATTTTAGTTCTTCCCCTTTTGTTTTTTCTAAAATTTTGTCTAAATCATTTTTACTTTTTATTTTTTTGCCATTTATTTCTATAATTTTATCTCCACTTTGTATTCCAATTTCTTGTGCTGCATATCCTTCTAGCACTTTGTCAATTTCATTTGATACATATGTCCCTGTACTTGCAGAAAGTATAAAATAAATAAGTAAGCCAAATATTATATTTACTGTTGCTCCTGCTATAACAATAGCTATTCTTTTTGGTATACTTGCTTTTGAAAATGAACCATTTTCTTCTGACCTTTCTTCTTCTCCTTCCATACTAACAAACCCTCCTAAAGGGAATAATCGTAAGGCATATTTTGTTTCTTTTCCTTGCTTTCTCCATATTGTTGGTCCAAATCCTATCGCAAGTTCGTTTACTTTTACTTTGCATAATTTCGCAACAGTAAAATGTCCTAACTCATGTATAAAAATTAAAAACCCTAATAGTATTATAATTTTTATAGCAGATAATATAAATGTTATCAATTTATATCCTCCTTTTTATATTAAATAAAAGGAACATTTGATATAATCGCATGCTCTCTTTTGTTTACTTGCTAGTTTTAATATTGTGCTCTATAATATTGTAAATAATGCATATGCAATTGGTGACAAGAATATTAAACTATCTATTCTATCTAACATTCCACCATGACCTGGTATTAAGTTACTATAATCTTTTATATCTACATATCTTTTTATACTAGATGCTGAAAAATCTCCTATTTGCCCTACCAAACTTAATATTATACCAATTCCTGCTATACTTAAATACGAAAAATTCATTCCCCAATAACAATTTGCAAAATATGTATATACTAACATCATTATCATTGCTCCTAATGTACCTCCAATACATCCTTCAATTGTCTTTTTAGGACTTACTTTACTAAATTTATGTTTTCCAAAATATTTTCCTATAAAATATGCAAATATATCAGTTCCCCATGCTGCAAATAATGTATACCATATTAGGATATTGCCATTTTTCATTCCATTGATAAAAGCTATAAACATTATAAAGAAAACAACATAAAATATTCCTAAAAATGTATATGCTATATCTTTAAAGTTGGTTTTCATTTGTGTTGCTATAACTTGTGCAAACAAAATGATTAAAATTACTGGTACACATAGCGTTACTATCATATTTAGATTTTCTTGTGGTACAACATGTATAATCGAAATACTTAAACAACTTAAATAACCAAGCCATTTTACTGGTTTTGAAACTTTTGATATTGCATTAAAGTATTCACTCATACTTAGCAATGCTATAATTGTTAGTGCTACATCTACTACATATTTATTATTTATTAAAAAAATAGCTAATACAAACGGAAATCCTAGCAATCCTGACGTTATCCTTTTTATATCCATTATTTTGTTCCTTTCTGTATTTAATATAGTTTTTATTAGTTTCCTCCATATCTTCTGCTTCTTTTTTGATATTCTATTATTGCATTATCTAAATCTTCTTCTTTAAAGTCTGGCCAATTCTTATCTATAAATAAAAATTCTGTATTTACTAATTGCCAAGTTAAAAAATTACTTAATCTTAATTCTCCACTTGTTCTTATTAATAAATCTGGATCTGGTTGACCATATGTATATAAATTGTCGGAAATTAGCTTTTCTGTTATATCATCACTTTTTAGTGTACCACTTTTTATATCTTCTGATATCTTTTTAATTGCTCTTATTATTTCTTCTCTTCCTCCATAGTTTAAGCAAATATTAAAAATAATTCCTGTATTATTTTTTGTTCTTTCCATACAATTTACAATGCTTTTTTTCAATTTATCAGAAAAAGCAGAAATATCACCTAAAATTTTAACTTTTATATTTTCTGTATTAGCCTTTTTTGAATAGTCTTCTAGGTAACTTTGAAGTAATGACATTAAACCTTTTACTTCTTCTTCTGACCTTTTCCAATTTGCTGTTGAAAATGCATATACAGTAATATGCCCTATACCTATTTTATTTGCATATCTAACAATATCTTCTATTGCCTTTGCTCCTGCTTTGTGTCCATAAATTGCTGGCTTTCCTTGTGCTTTTGCCCATCTTCTATTTCCATCCATAATGATTCCTATATGTTTTGGTATATTTTGTTTATCAAATTCCATCTTCTTTTAATCCTTTCCTCATAATTTTAGGTATAGCGGACAAAATCATCATTTTACTCTATTTTGCATATATATAGCAAGTTCTCTTAAAAATTTTGATTTTTCTCCATATATTTCTAATTCTTCTACAGCTTCTTTTGTTATTTTTTCTAATATATCTTTTGCCCCTTGAAGTCCATATTGAGATACATATGTACATTTTCCCGCTTTTTTGTCATTTCCTACTGGCTTTCCTAATATTTCTTCATTTCCTTCTTCTGATAATATGTCATCTTTTATTTGAAATGCTAATCCTATTTTTTCTGAATAAGTTGTTACTCTTTTTAAGTCTTCTTCTCTACAATTTGCAAGTATTGCTCCCATTCTTACACTTATCTTTAGTAATGATGCTGTTTTGTTATTATGTATGTATTCTAATTCTTCTTTAGTTATTTGCTTTCCTTCATATTCTGTGTCTACATACTCTCCAGCAATCATTCTATCTACAGCTATTGAAAATTCATTTAATATTTTGATTTTTCTTTTTATTTCATTTATATCTTCTGCACTTTTTATGTCTTCACTTATTACTATATATGAATTATTAAGTAATCCATCTCCTGCTAAAATTGCTGTTGCTTCATTAAATTTTTTATGTGTTGTTGGTCTTCCTCTTCTAAAGTCATCATTATCAATTCCTGGTAAGTCATCATGTATTAATGAAAAATTATGTATCATTTCAATTGCTATAGCATATGGCATGCATTTTTCTATGTCTTCTTTAAATAATTTATATGTTGCAAGTACTAGTGTAGGTCTTAATCTTTTTGCTCCGTTTATTAAACTATATTCTATTGATTGATTTAATACTGTTTCTAAGCATTCTTCTTTTTTTATATATTTTTCTAATTCATTGTTTATCATTTGTTGATATATTTTTAATTGTTCATTAAATTCCATATTTTTTCACCCTAATAATAGATACTTTATTTTCTATTTTTTTAAACTGACATTACTTCTTTTTCTTTTTTATCTAATATGCTTTCTATTTCTTCAATGCTTTTGTCTGTCATTTTTTGAATTTCTGTTTCTGCTTGTTTTAGTTCGTCTTCTGTCATTTCTCCGTTTTTTTGTATTGATTTTGCTTCGTCTATTCCATCTCTTCTAATATTTCTTATTACTACTTTTGCTTCTTCTGCCATTTTTTTGATGTCTTTTACTATTTCTTTTCTTCTCTCTTCATTTAATTCAGGGAAAGCTAGTCTTATTACTTTTCCGTCATTATTTGGATTAATTCCTATGTCAGCTGATAATATTGCTTTTTCTATTTCTTTTAATATACTTGCATCCCATGGTTGAATTACAATTAATCTGGCTTCTGGTACTGATACACCAGCTACTTGATTTATTGGTGTTGGCGTTCCATAGTAATCTATTTTTATTTTGTTTAATATTGCAGGATTTGCTCTTCCTGCTCTTACTTCTGCTAATCTTTCATTATATGAATTTATAGCTTTTTCCATTTTTTCTTTTAAATTTGTATAATCCATTTTAATACCTCTTTCTATATAATTTTAAATTAGTATATAAGTCTCTTACTAAATATTATTTAAGTGTTTTTATTATATACTAATTTATCTAACAATTGTACCTATCTTTTCTCCTTTAATGGCCCTTACAATATTTTCTGGGTCAGCTATTCCAAATACTAATAATGGCATGTTATTGTCTCTACACATAGCAGTAGCAGTAGAATCCATTACTTTTAAGTCTTCTTGTAATACTTGCAAATAGGATATATCTTCATATCTTTTTGCATTTGGATCTATGTTTGGATCTGCTGAGTATACAGCATCTATTGCTTTTCCAAGTAATATTATATCAGCTTTTATTTCTGTTGCTCTAAGTACAGCAGCAGTATCTGTTGTAAAATATGGATGTCCTGAACCTCCTGCAAAAATTACTACTCTTCCTTTTTGTAAATGTTTTTCTGCTTTTCTTTGTATAAATGGTTCTGCTATTTCTCTCATTTCGATTGCTGTTTGAACTCTTGAATAAATTCCTCTTGCTTCTAATGCATCTTGTAAAGCTAATGCGTTCATAGCTGTTGCTAACATTCCCATATAGTCTGCTGTTGTTCTTTCCATTTGATGACCATTTCTTCCTCTCCAAAAGTTTCCTCCTCCAACAACAATGCCGACTTGTACTCCCATTTCTACAATTTCTTTTATCTTATCACATATCTTTCCAACGGTTTCTACATCTACTCCTGTCTTTTTTTCTCCTGCTAATGCTTCTCCACTTAGTTTTAATAGTACTCTTTTATATTTTGCTTCAGACAATTTTATTCACTCCCCTTAATTAAAATTTGTTAAAGGTATTTTATCATATCATAAAAAAAAATAATAGCTTTTTTACTAAATTATTTAATATTTCTGTTGCAATTAGTTACAATTAATAGCTTAATCAGGTAATATATTATTTTTTAAATAGCTTAGTGCTACTATGGCAATTATTTAAAAATTTCAATTCTTTTTTATTTTAAGCTTAAAGTATCTACTCGCTCCCAAAGAGTTCTAATTATTTATTATTTTCACTGCCCCATTCTAAAAATTCTATAGAAAAGTTTTTTTAAACTTTTCTAAGAATTTTTGAACGGTTACCCTGGAGTCGTTCAAAAATAAAGAATTAGAACTCTTCTCGCGCTATTTAAAATCAATAAACTTAAAATAAAAAAGAATTGAAATTTTTAAGTAATTACCATAGTAACACTAAGAATTGTAACTGCATTTCACAGATAAAAAAACATTTTGCTATTTTCGACAATAATTGACAAAAAAAAGAAACAAATGAGGACTGTCCCCATTTATTTCAATTGTTTCATAACTTCTTCTGCAAAGTTTTCTTCTATTTTTTCGATTCCTTCACCTTTTTCAAATCTCGCAAATTCAACTACTTCACTGTTGTTTTCTTGTAATAGTTGAGATACTTTTTTGCTTGAGTCTTTTACAAATTCTTGGTCTACTAAACATATTTCACTAAAGAATTTTCCTATTCTTCCTTCAACAATTTTTTCTGCAATTGCTTCTGGTTTTCCTTCATTCATTGTTTGCGCTTTTAATATTTCTTTTTCTTTTTCTATTCTTTCTGCTGGTACTGATTGTTCGTTTAAATATTCAGGTCTTGCAGCAGCAATTTGCATACATATGTCTTTTGCTATTTCGTTTGTTCCTTTTGACATATTTACTAATACTGCTATTTTTCCGTCTCCATGTATATATTTTTCTACTAGTCCTTCTGATTCGAATCTTGCAAATCTTCTTATATTCATGTTTTCACCAATTGTAGCAATTTTTTCTACTAATACTTCATTTACTGTTTTTCCTGATACTTCTATAGAGTCTTGAGCTAATAGTTCTTCTACATCTTTTGGATTTCTTTCTACTACTTGTTTTGCAACATTCATAACAAATGTTTTGAATTCTTCATTTTTTGCTACAAAGTCTGTTTCTGAGTTAACTTCTACTATTGCTCCAATTTTTCCGTTTTCTGAGATGTATGCTTCTACTATACCTTCTGCTGCTACTCTTCCTGATTTTTTTGCAGCTTTAGCAATTCCTCTTTCTCTTAATAATTCAATTGCTTTTTCCATGTCTCCATCTGTTTCTGTTAAAACTTTTTTGCAGTCCATCATTCCTGCTCCTGTTTTTTCTCTTAAATCTTTAACTTGACTTGCTGTAACCATGTTTTTAATTCCTCCCTTTTACTCTTCTTCAGCTTTTTCTACAACTTCTTCCATAGTTGTAGGTTCATCAATATCTAGTAATTCGTCTTCAATTTGTGGTTCAAAACTTTCACCTTGTCTTCCTTCGATTACTGCATTTGCTAAAACATCAGCTATTAATTTAACCGCTCTAATTGCATCATCATTTCCAGGTATTGCATAGTCTACTTCTTCTGGATTACAGTTTGTATCTACTAAACCTACTACTGGTATTCCTAATTTTTTAGCTTCTAGTACTGCTATTCTTTCATTTTTTGGGTCAACTAGGAATATTACTCCTGGTAGTTCTTCCATGTCTTTTATTCCACCTAGATTTTTTTCTAATTTTTCCATTTCTTTTTTTAGTAATATTACCTCTTTTTTAGGTAGTCTACTAAATGTTCCATCTTGTTCCATTGTTTCTAAATCTTTTAGTCTTTTTATTCTTAATTTAATTGTGTCAAAGTTTGTTAGCATTCCTCCTAACCATCTTTGATCAACATAGTACATTCCACATTTTATTGCTGCTTCTTTCATACATTCTTGTGCTTGTTTTTTTGTTCCAACAAATAAAACTGTTTTTCCTTCTTCTGATTGTTCTTTGATAAAGCTATATGCTTCATCTAATTTTTTGGATGTTTTTTGTAAATCGATAATGTGAATTCCATTTCTGGCTTGAAATATATATTCTGCCATTTTTGGATCCCATCTTCTTGTTTGATGTCCAAAGTGAACACCTGCTTCTAGTAATTGTTTCATTGCAACTACTGCCATTTTAAATTCCTCCCTTTTTTGTTTTTTCTTCCATAAAGTTCTACACTTTTTAGGACCTATTTTAGGCACTTCCTTTAAAGTTCGCTTTATGTGTTTATTAACGTTACTTATTATAGCATAAAGCTTGCATAAAATGCAAGCTTTTTTACTGATATTTTAACATATAAATGCTTTTTATAAAATTATTCACATACAGCACCAATAATTCCTGCATCATTTCCTAAAATAGCTGTTTCTATTTTTATATCTCTATATTCGCCCAAAATGTTCATTTTTAGAAGTTCTGCTTTAAGTCTAGGCAATAAAACTTCTTCAAAATATACAAAACTTCCACCGATTCCAATAACTTCTGGTTCAAAAATCAAAATAATATTTGAAATTCCAATTGCTAAATTTTCAATAAAATCTTGAACTATATTCTCTATTACATCATAATTATCATTTTCCTTTGTATTATTTCTTATAATATCAAATAACTCTTGACCTCTTTTTTTCTCATCATAGCCTAAAGCATTCCTTAAATTATTTTTTAATGCCTTCATTGAAGCATACTTTTCAAAACAACCCATTCTGCCACATTTACATTGTAACCCATTTTTTTGAATAATCATATGTCCAAATTCGCAACCTGGTAAAAAACCTGTATTTAAAAGTTTATTATCTATTATTATTGCTCCGCCTATTCCTGTTCCAAGAGTCAAAAAAGCACTTCTTGTATATTTTTTTAAACATCCATACTGATTTTCTGCTAGAGCTGCACATTTGGCATCATTTCTAATTTTAATAGGTAAATTAATTTCTTTATTTAGTTTTTCAACTATTTCATAATTTTCTAATTCCAAATTTACAGTTTTTATAACTTTAACTTCATCAACAGAGCCTGGAATAGCTATGCCAACTGATGCAATTGAATATTTTGCTTTAAATTTATTTACATTTTCAATTATAAAATTTTCTATAGATTTTTTAATGTTTTGCTTTTCAGTACTTGTAAGCCTTTTTTCCAGCTTTTCCACAATCATTCCGCTTATTGTCTACAACTCCAATAGCTATATGACTACCACCTAAATCAATTCCAACTCTCATTCTAACATTCCTTTCACTCTAATATACTCCTTTATTGGTATTACTCAATCCTAGTCATATTTGCATAATTTTTTAGAAATTTGATTGAAAGTAAATGAGTTAGAAATATTTAATAATTTTTATGGAAAGATTTGTTAGCTGTATGAAACGAAGTGAATTACAGATAACTTATGCGTTAGAAGTTCCAGCTTGCCTTGGAAGAGGGCCATAAAAATTATTTAGTATTTCTTCGAAAATTAGCTTGAACAATAAACTTTTAAAAAATTATGCAAATATGACTAAGGATTCGTAATAATCATTTATCGACTTATATTTTTAATATCCATATGCTGAGAATATGAAGTTACCCATATATACTTGTACACATGGAACTAATACTACTATTACAAAGAATATTAATACTATTCCTACAATTGTATACAATACTTGTGGTAACACTTTCGTTATTTTTTCAATTATATTATCTATATCTATATCCATATATTCAATTAATTTTTCCATCATTTCTGTTAAATCTGTTTGCATACCTATTTTTAACATTTCTGTCATCATAGGTGTTGTTAATCCCGATTTTTCAAAAGGTTCTATCCAGGACTGCCCAATTAATATATTATTAATTGAAGTTTCAATTATAGACAACATAACATAGTTTTGGATAATATTTTTACTAACTTCAATTGCATCTTGTATT
Organism: uncultured Clostridia bacterium; assembly: GCA_948946035.1. Classification (GTDB taxonomy): domain Bacteria; phylum Bacillota; class Clostridia; order TANB77; family CAG-508; genus CAG-269. The sequence continues at coordinate 5,350 of CARBKU010000015.1, read as the reverse complement.
CTCATTCCATTCTTTAAGTTTAAAAGCATTGCTTTCATTAATCTTGAAAAATCTAATGCAAATATTAAAGTTCCAAATATCGGCATTTTATATTTAAAGTAATGAAAATTATATTTTCCTTTTGGAGTTCTTATATAAAATAATATAATAGAAACTATTGCAATTATAATTACTACAGGTATATACCAATATTGTACTGCTACATCTACAACATCTTTAAACCATAATGTTATTGCTGGCAATGTATCTTTGGTTCCTAACTCATCAAATACATCTTGAATAGCAGGTATTGCAAATAACATTCCAACTAATAACATTACTATTAACAATATAAATTGTACTATATTGGGTATTAAAATAGCTTTAAGTTTTTTTGTTAATGCTGCTGTATCATCTAAATATTTTACAGCTTGTTCTAATGAATTTGTAAGTGAGCCTGATAATTCTCCAACTTTTATCATATTTATATAGATATATGGAAATACGTTATCATAATATTCCATAGTAGTATACATATTGTCACCAGCCTCTACACCAGCTAATATGTCTTCTAGTATACCTTTAAATGATAAATTTTCTGTACTATCTATTATTGTACTTAATGCATGAATATTATTAAAATTAGCCTTTTTTAATAAATAAAAATTCTGAGTAAATATTACTAGGTCTCTTGATGTTATTTTTTCTGATTTAGCAAAATACAAATTTACTTTTTCTTTTGATGTTAATGTATGTTTTTTCTCTTTACCAATTTGTGTTGTATTTACGTTTTTCATTATTTCTTGTATATCTGTAACGTTTTTCTTTTGTTTTTTTTGCCCATTTTTAGACTTGTATGATAACTGTTCAATTGATATAGGCATTAAATTATTATTTTTTAAAGATTTTATTAAAGTCATTCTACTTGCGGATTCAACTTTGTTTTTAACAATAACACCTTTACTTGTTACAGCTTTATACATAAATGTTGCCATTAATTAGTCCTCCTTTTAAATTATTGTCTCCCTTTTTGTATTTTTAATTGCATAATTGTTCTATTTAATATTTCCAAATTTTTCTCTTCTATTTGTGATTTTGCTTGATCTAATGTTATTTTATTGTCTACAAATAATTTGGCAAGTGAATTTATTAAACCAATACTTCCTTTTTCTAAATTGCTTTGAATTGCATCTTCTACTTCTGAAACACTTAATTTTTCTTTTCTAATAATACCAGCTATAACATTATCAACTACCATTACTTCTGGAACTAAAACTAGTTTTCCATCAGTTCCTTTTAGTAACCTTTGTGATACAACTAATTTTAATAAAGATGATAATAAATACTTAATAGTAGCTTGATCTCTTACTTCATAAAAATTTATCATTCTATCTATTGTTTCTGCACATGATTTTGTATGCAAAGTTCCAATAACTAAATGTCCTGATTCTGCCATTTCAATTGCTGCTTCCATAGTTATTTTATCACGAATTTCTCCTATTACTAAAATGTCACAATCTTCTCTTAATGAATTTTTAACACCATCACTATAAGTTAGACTATCTCTACCTCTTCCTACTTCTTTCTGAACAATTAAAGATTTTTTTGAATGATGCTTATATTCGACTGGACTTTCTAGTGTTAAAATTTTTTTATTTTGATTTTCATTTATGTGGTTTACTAATGCATTTAATGTTGTACTTTTACCAGAGTTTGTCTTACCTGTAACTAGTATTAATCCTTGTGGCTGATAAGTCATTCTTCTTACTATATCTGGTACTCCCAACGAATCATATTCAGGTAAATCGTTTTTTATCAACCTTAATGTGCAAAGTGGTATATCATCTGATAATGAAATGTTAACTCTTAAACGTATATCTTTATATTGATATGATGTGTCTAGCTTTCTTGTATCGTTAAATACTTCATCTTTTTCTATACTTCCTTTAACTAAATAATCATAAATTTCGCTCATGTCTTCTGGAGTTAGAACTTCACTTTCTTCTACTGGAACTAAATCTCTTGCTATTCTTAACATAGGCTTATTATCACATATTAAATGTACATCTGAAGCATCTAATTTTATTGCTTCGTCTAGTATTTTATCTAAATTCATAAAAAATTCCTCCTTGGTAAAATTAATATATTAATAATTTATTATTTAATTCTTCTAATGTTGTTACACCTTGTAAAACTTTGCTTATACCATCTACAATTAATGGTTTATAGTTTCCTTCTAAAGCTGTTTTTCTTATTTCTATACTAGATTTTCCATTTACTATTTCTTCTTTTATTTCGTTTGTTAAATCTAACACTTCAAATATTCCTATTCTTTCGTAATATCCTGTATTATTACAATGTTTACAACCAATAGCATCATATGTATTTCCTAAAATATCAAAATTTATTCCATATTTTTTTCCTATTGATTCTATTATGTCTTTTTCTTTTTCGTTAAATCTTCTAATTTGTTTACAATATGGACATAACTTCCTTACTAATCTTTGTGAAATAGCTGTTGCTAATGTACTTGAAATATCATAATCTGATATTCCCATTTTTCTTAGCCTTGTTATTACTTCTATGCTGTCTATTGTATGTATTGTTGATAAAACATAATGACCTGTTTGACCTGCTTGTATAGCTATTTCTCCTGTTTCTTTATCTCTAATTTCTCCTACTAATATAATGTCTGGATCTTGTCTTAAAACAGTTCTTAAAGAACTTGCAAATGATGCTTTTCCATCTATTTCAATTTGATTTAATCCTTCAATCCTTATTTCTACTGGATCTTCAATTGTCGTTATATTAATTTCTGGTCTGTTTAAATAATCTATTATACTATACAATGTTGTTGTTTTACCTTCTCCCGTTGGAGCAGCTATAACAGTTATACTATTTTTCTTGTTAATACTCTTTTTTAGTTTGTTATCATCATAAGGAAATCCCAATTCAAAAATATTTTTTACATCTGTATTTTTCTTTAATAGTCTTAAAACAAATTTCTCTCCATTAATATTAGGTTGTGATGATACACGTATATTATAATCTTCATATAAAAGTATTCTTCCGTCTTGTGCTTCTTGCCTTTCTTGGTGCATATTTGATATAGCTTTTAATCTACCAATTATTTGACTTTGCTTTTCTTTTGAAATGTCTGTTGCTGTAAATAATTCTCCATCTATTCTATATCTTACTCTTACTTTATCTACTAAAGGCTCTATATGAATATCACTAGCTCTTCTTTCTATACCAGTTTTAATAATACTATCTACTAAACTAGTTACTGTATCAGCATTGTTTGAAACTGTATTAAAATTATTTACTACACTACCTTCTAAAGATTTTAAAATTTTATCAATATCAGTTTCAAAAGTAATGTATGACTCCATAACTAGTCCTTTATTTAAAAGTAGCATTCTTATTGCATCTAGACTAGTATTATTTACTGTTGTAGGAAAACATACTTTAATTCTTCCTTGTATAACTTCAAATGGTATAGCTTTATTTTTCTTAGCAATGTCTATTGATATATAATCAGTAATTTTTAATTTTATTGTATTTTTTCCTAATAATATTCCTTTGGTTCCTATAATATCTCCTATGGCTTGTATTAATTTTTCTGAATCACAAGCATTTTGAATGTGTAATATTTCTCCAATCTTTTTACTTGGGTAAATTCTTTGATATTCTAATGCATTTTTAACATCTATTTCTGTAACAATTCCTCTTTTAACTAATTCGACACCTATTGGTTGTTTTCTTCTTACTTCCATACTTTTTTGCATCCTTTCTTTTGTATTTTTAACAAAATTTATTTCTTCTATTTTATTATACTATAATTTACAACCTTTTTATTTAATATTTTAAAATTACCTTTAATTACCTGTTACAATTCACATCTAAAGTAATTACTAATCTATTGTTTGATTTTGAAAACGCTGCGTAAGCGTTAACAGTAACAAAAGCGGAAGACGAATTGGAGCAGTCTTAATATTTTTTTAATTAGTAGACTGCGACACCAAAGCATTTGAAAATTAAATAATAGATTACAGAGTCTTACTTTAAAGTATAAGAATTATTATATACCTTATCACCTATTTTTAATTTCACTTTAACAACATTACTTCCATTTTCTATAGCAGTTGAAAATATACATTCTTCTACATCTCTACAAACCTTAACCTTATTCTGGTAAATTGCTTTATTATCTGGAACAAACGTATATTGAACTCCATTATCAAAAACAATATAATTTTGATAACTGCTTTCTTTGCACTCTAAAACTCTTATATCATATTTATTAATTTCAGCAGAAAAATAGCTATTAAACTTTGTAAATTCAGTTGAAGGATTAATTTCAGAAGACATTTTATTTACATTTTTATAAAAATTCGTTGTTATAACAGACATTATACCAACTATTATAATCATTCCTATAATATAAACAATTAATGAAGTTATAGTAATACCTCTTTGCGATTTCATATTAATACAATTCCTTTCGTTTTAATATAGCTATTTCTAACCTAACTTTCCTTTGCAAGAATAGTTGATAATTCTATACTTTGTTCTTCTTTTTGATATTGATATGTTATTTTTATAGTTACTTTTTTTACTAAATCTTCTTTTATATCTGATGCTGTATTAATTTCATTATAATCTTGTACTAAAACTGTTTTATAAAAACCTGTTCTTCCTTCTATTGGTTGTTCTTTAAGCTCATTGCCATTTTTATCTATAGTACTTTGACTATTTAGTCCCTTGAACTCATTAAAGCCTTTACTTTTTACCTTTTCAATTTCATCAATTGCAATTTCTATTGCCTCTCCTCTTGTTTGTATTTTTTTATTTGAAGTATTAAATTGATATGAAAGAGTTGAGATTATTGACACAAATATAAAAAGTATAATTATTGCAATTGAAATATCCACTCCTGTAAATCCATTTTCTTTTTTTAAACTCATAACTAACTCCTAAACTTTATACAATTAAAAATTAGTGCTAAAATCACACATAATATGTTTGAAACTCCTAAATAAAATCCTATTGGAATTTCATCTGACAAATTTCTAATTGGTTTCTTTTTAGCTTTTTGACTAATCCTGTTTATTAATATAAAAATTGCAATAGCTAATAGTGTTATTATTACTGTGTGTATTAATATCTGTTCATTTGTAAATATATTTATTGTAATTAACATTAACAATATTTCATTTATGTAGCTATTTTTTGCAAACTTTTTTAATGTAATTGTATCTAGTACTAATATAAGAATAAAAAATGCTAAATATATTCCATATCTATATATACTAGTTTGTTCTATTATGCATAGATATGCCATATATATAATTGATATACTTACACCATA
>CARBKU010000014.1:12192-14805 GCA_948946035.1 uncultured Clostridia bacterium | reverse complement strand
TTGAGTCATTAACATCTGTTAAATTTAAATTTACTCCATAACAAAAGTTCATTCCAATTAATAAAAAAACAATTAATAAAGTTAATATTTTTGAAAACTTTATATTTTTTAACATTTTTTTCCCTCCGTTTATAGTAATTGATAATTATAATATCATAAATTATCGAAATATGTCTAGTATTTTATAAAAAAACTATGTTACAATTTTATTACAATGTTATAATTTGCAGTCAATTATAAAAGTATTTATTAATATATTAGTAATAAATTATAAAATTATTATAGTAATTTTATTATGTCAGAAATTTATTAATTTAATGTATGTTTTAAAAAAATATATAAATTAATAATATTAAAATTTTTTTATACTGACCTATCAGTATAACGATTTTTTTGAAAAAATATGATATAAAAAAATGTATAAAATTTGACAAGGAGAAATCAATGAGTGAGAGACTATATAAATATATAGAAATAACAGATTTAAAAGATATGCTTAAAAAAACAGAAAAAGAATACGCAAACAAAACAGCATACAAAATAAGAAAAGAAGAAGGAAAATATAAAGAAATAACCCACCTAGAAACAAGAAAAATGATAGACGCATTAGGAACTAAACTAATAGAAATGGGACTAAAAAATAAAAGAATAGCACTAATAGGAGAAAATAGATATGAATGGGAAGTTTCATACTTATCAGTAGTTTGTGGCACTGGAATAATAGTCCCACTAGACAAAGCATTACCAGAAAACGAACTAAAAGACATAATAGAACGTTCAAAAGTTGAGGCAATAATATATTCAAAAAAATATGAGGAAGCACTAAAAAAGATAAAAAATGAAAATGTGGGAAATTTAAAATACTTAATTTCTATGGATTCTAAAGTAAACAAAAAAGATATATATTCACTAAATATATTAATTGAACAAGGAGAACAATTAATAAAGTTGGGAAACAGAGAATTTATAGATGCAAAAATAAACAAAGACAAAATGAGCATAATGTTATTTACATCTGGAACTACATCAAAATCTAAAATAGTAGCATTATCTCACCAAAATATATGTACAAATTTAATGGATATTGCCTCAGTATTAGATATAAATTCAGATGATGTATTTCTATCATTTTTGCCAACACACCATGTATTTGAATGTACAGTAGGATTTTTATTTGCATTATATAAAGGAGCACAAACTGTATTTTGTGATGGTATAAGACATATTGTAGAAAATATGAATGAATACAATGTATCTGTAATGGCGTCAGTGCCAGCAATTTATGAAAAGATATTAAAAACAATGAGAAAAGAAATGCAAAAGCAAAACAAATTAGAAGAAATATTAAAAAAAGAAGAACTATATAAAAATAAAACAATGGACGAAAAGAAAAAAGTATTTACAGAAATACATAAAATGTTAGGTGGAAATATTAAATTATTAATAAGTGGAGCAGCAAGTTTAAATCCTGAAGTAGAAGAGAAGTACAGAAATTTAGGAATTAATTTAGTTCAAGTATATGGGCTAACCGAAACTTCGCCAGTAATAGCAATTGGAAATAACAAATATAATAAAATAGGCACAGTTGGAAAAGCTGTTCCAAGTATAGAGGCAAAAATAGTAAATAGTAATGAAAAAGGAATAGGAGAATTAGTTGTAAAAGGACCAAACATAATGCTTGAATATTTTGGAAATAAAAGAGAAACAGACAAAGTTTTAAAAGATGGTTGGTTCTATACAGGAGATTTAGCCCAAATAGATAATGAAGGCTACATACATATATGTGGAAGGAAAAAAAGTGTAATAGTATTAAAAAATGGAAAAAATATTTTTCCTGAAGAAATGGAAAACTTAATTAACAACATAGAAGGGGTAGAAGAATCTTTTATATTTGGAAAACCAATATCAAAAGATAAAAATGACTTAAAAATATTTGCAAAAATTGTATACAATGATGAAATGATTAAAGAAATATACCATACAGATGACAAAGAAGAAATACATAAAATTATGAGTACAAAAATAAAAGAAATAAACAAAGAAATACCAAAATATAAAGCAATAAAAGGAATATTAGTGACACAAGAACCATTAATAAAAACTACAACAAATAAAATAAAAAGACAAAATAATTTAGAAAATATTTTAAAAGAGGAAATAACTTTATAAATGGAGTTAGAAAATTTAAAAACAAAATTTTTAGGTAGAAACTTATATTATTATAAAACAATTGATTCAACACAACTTGAGGTTTGGAGAAAAATAAATAGTAAAACAATAGAAGATGGAGCAATAATAATATCAGAAAAGCAAACAAATGCAAAGCGGAACACATGGAAGGAAATGGTACACAGAAGAACAAGACAACATTGCATTTTCATTTGTAATAAAATCAAATTGTAAAATAGAAAATTTAAAAGGAATGACACTAGAAATTGCACAAGTTATGATACAAACTTTTCTAAAAATATATAATATAAAACTACAAATAAAAAGTCCAAATGATATTGTTTATAATGGTAAAAAAATTGGTGGTATACTTACAGAAACAAAAATAAATGGAGAAATAGTAAAATATGTTGTAATTGGAATTGGGATAAATACAAATCAAGA
>CARBKU010000014.1:3118-12182 GCA_948946035.1 uncultured Clostridia bacterium | reverse complement strand
AAAGAATTTGACATTAAAGTAGATTCTAAAAAAATAATTACAGAATTTTGTAATGAATTTGAAGAAAAAATAATAAAAAGGATAGGTAGATAAAATGAAAATAGGATATTTGTTTCCAGGGCAAGGTTCACAAAGTATAGGAATGGGAAAAGATTTATATGACAAATATGATTTAGTAAAAGATACATACAAAAAAGTAAAAGAAATTACAAATATAGATATTGCAAATATAACATTTGAAGGTAATGAAGAAGAGCTAAATAAAACACAAAATACACAATTAGCTATTTTAACAATGAGTTTAGCAATTTTACAACAATTAGAAGCAAAAGGAATAAAAGCAGAAGTTTCAAGTGGATTAAGTTTAGGTGAATATTCTGCACTTATAGATAGCAAGGCAATTACCTTTGAAGATGGAGTTAAAATAGTTGAAAAAAGAGGAGAATATATGCAAAACCTAGTACCAGAAGGAGAATGGCTAATGGCAGCTATTCTTGGAATGGAAGAAGAAAAGGTACAAGAAGTTTGCAAAAAAGCAAATGACACTTCTAAAGAAAATTTTGTAGTTCCTGTTAATTTTAATTGTCCAGGACAAATAGTAGTATCTGGAAATAAAGATGGTGTTGAATTAGCAGAAAAATATGCAAAAGAATTAGGAGCAAAAAAAGTTAGAATTTTAAAAACATCAGGACCATTTCACACAGAAAAACTTATTTTTGCTTCTAATAATTTAAGAAAAGAATTAGAAAATTTAGAAATACATAAATTTGAAAGTAAAGTTATAAAAAATTTAGATGGAACCATATATAATGAAAATGATGATATAAAAGATATTTTAGCTAAACATATAGTAAGTCCAGTTAGATTTTCAAAAGGACTAAAAACAATGCTAGAACTAGGGGTAGACACTTTTATAGAAATAGGCCCAGGGAAAACACTATCTGGTTTTGTTAAAAAAATTAATACAGAAAATCCAATAAACATTTTAAATATAAATAGTGTTGATACATTAGAAAATGTTATTGATTTTATAGAAACAAATAATAAATAGATTATTTAAAAAGGAGGTTTATAAAATGGGAAAAGTTGCTTTAATAACAGGGGCTACAAGAGGAATTGGAAAACAAATAGCTTTAACACTTTCACAAGAAGGATATGATATAGTTATAAATTATAGAACTGAAAATGATGATTTAAAAAATACTAAAAAGGAAATTGAAAAAAATGGTGTTAAATGTTTTGCAGTTCAAGGAGATGTATCTAATTTTGAAGAGTGCGAAAGATTTGTAAAAGAGATTATAGATGAATATGGAAAAATTGATATTTTAGTAAATAATGCTGGTATAACAAAGGATATGTTGCTTGCTAGAATGAAGAAAGAGGATTTCGAACAAGTCATTAATGTTAATTTAGTTGGTACTTTTAATGTTACTAAAAATGTTATTAACTATATGATGAAGGCTAGAAGTGGAAGAATAATTAATATTTCTTCTGTTGTAGGTGTTTCTGGTAATGCAGGGCAAACTAATTATTCAGCATCAAAAGCTGGTATTATTGGTTTTACTAAAAGCTTAGCAAAAGAAGTAGGGTCAAGAGGTATATTAGTAAATGCAGTTGCACCAGGGTTTATAGATACTCAAATGACAGATGTGCTAAAAGATGATATTAAGGATGAAATTGCAAAATCTATTCCTTTGAAAAGAATGGGAAATCCTAAAGATGTAGCTAATGTTGTTAAATTTTTAGTCTCTGATGATAGTGCTTATATTACAGGGCAAGTTATTAATGTTGATGGTGGTATGCTAATGTAAGAAAATTAGCAAGAAAGGATTAAAAAGATGGAAAAAAGAGTAGTAATTACAGGACTTGGAGCAATAACTCCAATAGGAAAAAATGTAGAAGAAACATGGAAAGGAATTGAAGAAAAAAAATGTGGTATTGACAATATTACATTATTTGACACAGAAACATTTAAAACAAAGCTAGCAGCAGAAGTAAAAGAATATAATCCACTAGACTATTTCGAGCCAAAACAAGCAAAAAGATTTGACAGATCATCTCAATTTGCAGTAATTGCTGCAAGAGAAGCAGTAAAAGACAGTGGAATTACAGCAGAAAATACAGATTATAATAGAGTAGGAGTATTTGTAAGTTCAGGAATAGGAGGATTAAGAACTATTCAAGAACAATGCGAAATAAACTATGCAAAGGGAAACAATAGAGTATCTCCGATGTTTATACCTATGACAATAGCAAATATGCCTGCTGGAAATATTTCAATAGAATTTGGATTCAAAGGAGAATCAATAGCAATAGTAACTGCATGTGCATCTGCTACACACGCTATAGGAGAAGCATACAAGACTATAAAACAAGGATATGAAGATGTAGTTATAGCTGGTGGAGCAGAAGCTTCTATTTGTAGTATTGGAATAGCAGGATTTGAAAACATGAAAGCATTATGTACTTCTTCAGACAAAAACAGAGCAAGTATTCCTTTTGATAAAGAAAGAAGTGGATTTGTCATGGGAGAAGGAGCAGGAATAATAGTTCTTGAAGAATTAGAGCATGCAAAGAAAAGAGGAGCAAAAATTTATGCAGAACTAATTGGATTTGGTTCTACAACAGATGCTTATCATATAACTTCTCCATGTCCTGATGGAGAATGTGGAGCAAAAGCAATGACAAGAGCAATAGAAGATAGTGGAATTAAAGTAGAAGATATAGACTATATAAATGCACATGGAACATCAACACATCTAAATGATTTAACAGAAACTATGGCAATTAAAACAGCTCTAGGAGAAGCAAGTAGTAAAGTAATGGTAAGTTCTACAAAAGGAAATGTAGGACATTTATTAGGAGCAGCAGGTGGAGTAGAAGCTATAATTTGTACCAAAGCACTTGAAAAACAATTAGTACCACCAACAATAAATTACAAAGAAAAAGATGAAGAATGTGATTTAGATATAGTTCCAAATGAGCCAAGAAAAGCAAAATTAGATATTGTAATGTCAAACTCTTTAGGTTTTGGTGGACACAATAGTTGTATTATTATGAAAAAATATGAGTAGATAAATAGAGTTAAAAAATATAATTTATAAGTTCGAAAATATAAGAAGGGAATGAATAAGTATATGGAATATGAAAAAATAAAACAACTAATGGAAGATATGGGAAATTCAAAATTATCTTCAATTGACATAGATTTTCCAGACGGAACCAAAATTAGTATGAAAAAGGAAAATAAAGAAGTTATAAAAGTAGTAGAAACAGTAGAAGAAAATCTACCAGAGGTAGAAAATGTAAATGATGATATACATACAATTACTACTTTAGGTAATAAAGATTCTGATTTTGAAGGCAAAATAGTAAAATCTCCTATGGTTGGTACTTTTTATTTAAAACCATCTCCAACTTCTGAGCCATATGTATGTGTAGGGCAAAAAGTTTCTAAAGGTGATGTACTATGTATAGTTGAAGCAATGAAATTAATGAATGAAATAGAGTCAGAATTTGATGGAGAAATAGCAGAAATTCTAGTTGAAGATGGCGAAGTAGTAGAATATGGCAAACCATTATTTAAAATAAAATAACTAGAACTTAATAAAAAATGAGATTATAAGGAGATTATGATGTTAAATAAAAAAGAAATTGAAGATATTATTCCACAAGGAGATCCATTTTTAATGATTGATGAAGTTGAAGAATATGTACCAGGAGAAAGTGCAATTGCATACAAAAATGTTAAAGAAGATGAATGGTATTTTAAAGGACATTTTCCAGGAAACCCAATAATGCCAGGAGTACTTATAACCGAAAGCTTAGCACAAACAGGAGCTGTAGCAATACTAAGTATGGAAGAAAATAAAGGAAAAAATGCTTTGTTTGGTGGCATAGATAAAATGAAGTTTAAAAAAGTTGTAGTACCAGGAGATAGATTAAAATTGGAAGTTAAGATAATTAAGAAAAAAGGACCAATAGGTATTGGAGAAGCAATAGCAACAGTAGATGGAAAAATAGCAGCAAAAGGAGAATTGACATTTGCTTTAGTTTAGGGACAGGATAAAAATGTCTTATAATTAACTCGAAAAATGTCGAAAAATTGAGTATGAAATAAATATAAGATGACAAAAAGCGACAAAAATGTGAGACATTTTTAACCTGTCCCTAGTGTCTCAAGAAAGGAAGGCAGTATTATGAATAAAATATTAATTGCAAATAGAGGAGAAATAGCTGTAAGAATTATTAGAGCTTGTAAAGAAATGAATATTAAAACAGTAGCAATATATTCAGAAATAGATAAAGATGCTATGCATACAAGATTAGCAGATGAATCAATTTGTGTTGGTCCAGCTAATTCTAGTAAAAGTTACTTGAATTTTAAAAATATAATAGAGGCTGCAAATATAACTGGTGCTGACAGTATACATCCAGGTTTTGGTTTTTTATCAGAAAACAGCAAATTTGCTAAAATATGTGAAGAATCAAATATCAAATTTATAGGTCCATCATACAAAGTAATTGAACTTATGGGAAATAAATCAAATGCCAAAGAACTAATGAAAAAGGCAGGGGTTCCTGTAATACAAGGTTCAGAAGGAAGTATAAAAGGAATTGAAGATGCAACAAAAATATGCAAAGAGATAGGATATCCAGTAATGATAAAAGCTGCTGCTGGTGGTGGTGGCAAAGGAATTAGAATTGTTAATAGTGAAGAAGAGTTAGAAAAAAATTATAATATAGTAAAACAAGAGGCAAAAGTCTCTTTTAACGATGATGAAATATATATAGAAAAATACATTAAAAATCCAAGACATGTAGAAATTCAAATATTAGCAGATGAGCATGGAAATGTAGTTCATTTAGGAGAAAGAGATTGCTCTATACAAAGAAGAAATCAAAAAATAATAGAGGAGACTCCTTCAACAGCTATAGATGAAGAATTAAGAAACAAAATGGGAGAAGCAGCAATTAGGGCAGCAAAAGCATCTGGTTACACTAGTTGTGGTACAATTGAATTTTTAGTTGATAGTGATAAAAATTTTTATTTTATGGAAATGAACACTAGAATTCAAGTTGAACATCCAATAACAGAAATGAGGACAGGTATTGATATTGTAAAAGCTCAAATAAAAATTGCAGCAGGAGAAGAATTAAAACTTGAACAGAAGGATATTGAATTTAGAGGACATAGCATAGAATGTAGAATTAATGCAGAAAACCCTAATAAAAAATTTATGCCTTGCCCAGGCACTATTACAGGTATTAACTTGCCAGGAGGAAATGGTATAAGAATTGATACAGCTATATATGAGGGGTGCACTATACCTCCAACTTATGATTCTATGATAATGAAAATAATTACTTATGGAGAGTCAAGAAATGAGGCAATAAGTAAAATGAAACGTGCATTAGAAGAAACAGTTATTGAAGGTGTTGACACAAATATAGATTTTCTATTTAAAATTATTAAAAATCCTAATTTTTTAAGAGGAAATTTTGACACATCTTTTATTGAAAAAGAAATTGCCATTGGGGACGGAGAATTTTGACAATATTTTAAAAGGAAGGAAAATTCGAGATGATTGTAGATAAAATCAAAAAAAGAGAGGCTACTGCAAAAAAGATAGAGAATAAAGTTGATATTCAAATAGGAAAATGGGTCAAATGTGATAAATGCAAAGAAATATTATATAAAGAAACTGTAAGAGAAAATTACAGTATTTGTCCTAATTGTGGTTCTTATTTTAGAATGCATATTAACAAAAGAATAGACTCAATTATAGATAAAGGTACATATAAAAGATTTGATTTAGATATAGATACAACAAACCCTTTAAATTTAGAAGATTATCCTGAAAAAATAAAAAATTTAAGAAAAAAGACAGGAATACAAGAAGCTGTAGGATGTGGCACAGGAAAAATAAATGGTGAAGATGTTGTAATATGTGTAATGGATAGTGGATTTTTAATGGGAAGTATGGGAATTGTTGTTGGAGAGAAAATAACATATTCAATCGAAAAAGCAATTGAATTGAAATTACCATTAGTAATATTTTGTGTATCTGGTGGAGCCAGAATGCAAGAAGGAATAATTTCTTTAATGCAAATGGCAAAAACAACATCTGCTATTTCTAAATTAAACAAGGCAGGATTATTATACATATCTGTTTTAACAGATCCAACATATGGAGGAGTTACTGCCTCATTTGCAAGTATTGCAGATATTATTCTTGCCGAGCCTGGAGCAATGATAGGATTTGCAGGTAAAAGAGTAATAGAACAAACAATTGGAGAATCACTACCAGAAGGATTTCAGACAGCAGAATTTTTGATGGAACATGGATTTATAGATAAAATTGTGGAACGAAAAGAATTAAAAGATACAATTCATAAATTGATTTTATTTCATAAATAATGGTACTAGACTTATTTAGTAAGAAAGGGATGAGAATTAGAATGAAGGATAATATAGCTTGGAAGAAAGTTGAAATTGCAAGAAATCCTAAAAGAAAAACTTCATTAGATTATATAGAAAATATTTTTGATGATTTTATCGAATTACATGGAGATAGAAGTTTTAAAGATGATAAAGCAATTGTATGTGGATTAGCAAAAATAGGAAAACAAAATTATACACTTATTGCAGAACAAAAAGGAAGAACAACAAAAGAAAATATAGAAAGAAATTTTGGAATGCCTAACCCAGAAAGTTATAGAAAAGCAATAAGATTTATGCGGTCAAGCAGAAAAATTTAATAGACCAGTAATAACATTTATTGATACAAAGGGGGCATATCCAGGAATAGAAGCAGAAGAAAGAGGACAACGGAGAGGCAATTGCAAAATCTATGCTTGAAATGGCAAATTTAAAAGTACCAATAATATCAATTGTAATTGGAGAAGGTTCAAGTGGTGGAGCATTGGCTTTAGGTGTAGGAAATAAAGTCTTTATGTTAGAAAATGCTATATATTCAATTTTGTCACCAGAAGGGTATGCAAGTATATTGTGGAAAGATTCTACAAGAGCTAAAGAAGCAGCAGAAAAAATGAAGTTAACAGCAAAAGATTTATATGAACTAAAAGTAATTGATAAAATAATAAAAGAACCATCTGGAGAAATAGAAGAATCATTTTTAAAAACATCAAAAAGTTTAAAAAGTGAAATAGAAAAATCAATTAAAGAAATGAAA
Source organism: uncultured Clostridia bacterium (assembly GCA_948946035.1). Lineage (GTDB taxonomy): Bacteria > Bacillota > Clostridia > TANB77 > CAG-508 > CAG-269. Next base: position 4,986 of record CARBKU010000014.1, on the reverse strand, counting down.
TTAATGACACAAGATGAAATAATTGAACAAAGATATCAAAAGTTTAGAAATATGGGAGAATATCAAACAATAAGTAAATAAAATACTTAAATATAAAATAGGAGGAAAGATAAAATGTTATTAGAAGGTAAAAAAATATTAATTGTAGGTATTAGAAATAAGTGGAGTATAGCATATGGAATAGCACAATCAGCATATGAAAATGGTGCTAAACTAATTTTTACATATATGGGAGAAGAAAATAAAGAAAAAATAGAAGAATTAATTTCTAAATTCGAAGGTAGCAAAGCATATGTGTTAGATGGGGCGTCAGAAGATGAAACAGTAAGAGAAGTATTCTCTAAAATTAAAGAAGAAAATGGAAAAATAGATGGAATAGTTCATGCTGTTGCACATGCTAATACAGAAGATTTGCATAATGATTTTGTATTTACAAGTAAAGAAGGATTATCACATGCATGTGATGTTAGTTGCTATTCATTTGTTCTTGTATCAAGAATGGCAAAAGAACTTGATATGCTAAACGAAAACGCAAGTTTACTTACATTAACCTATCATGGTTCAACAAAAGTAATAGAAGGTTATAATGTTATGGGTGTGGCAAAGGCTGCTTTGGAGGCTAGTGTTAGATATTTAGCAGAGAATTTTGGAAGAGATGGTATTCGTGTTAATAGTATTTCTGCTGGACCTATTAAAACTCTTTCTGCAAAAGGTATTAAGGATTTTAATTCTATTTTGGATGTTATTGAGGAAAAGGCTCCTTTGCATAAAAATGTTACTACTGTACAAATTGGTAATGTTGCATCATTTTTACTTAGCCCAATTTCTGATTGTATAACAGGTCAAATTATATATGCAGATAATGGATATAATATAATGGGAGTTTAGTTGATTTTATTTATTTTTTTAGCAAACAGTTGAATTATTGGATTTGGCTGTTTGTTTTTATTGCATCTTACTGGTGCTATGACTTGTTCTATGGCTACGATGTTTCTTTTGAAAATGTATAAAAATAATGCTGATATTATAATTAGTCTTATATGTTTATTAATTATTATTTGTTATATACAGATTTATTTTATCTTCAATTATTTTTGATATTAGTATTTTTATTACTAACTAATTTTACATAATGTAACTAATTTTATGACTTTGTAATATTTTATAAATGTTTACCTTAAGATAAAGTTAAAGTTGACATTTTATGTAAAATGTTCTATAATAATGATAGGTTAGGTGATACAAGTATCACTTAAATTTATATAGATAGTTGCAATTTTTATATGAAATTGCAACAAAAAATAAAAACAAAATGGAGGGATTTTTATGGAAAAAAGGAAGATGATACGGCGGCTAACATTAGTGCTTACAATTGCAATTATATTAAGTAATTTAAGCATTAATAATGTAACAGCAAAGAAAGTAACTGGAAAAATAACAATGGTATATCTGGATTTTGAAGAAAAGTTATCAGATATGCCAAAAATCCAGATAATCTTTCTTACGCCTGAAGAGGCAAAAGAATATGCGGAAAGAAGGCTTGAGACATTATTAAAAAATGGTTTTTTTGAAATAGTATTGAATGGCGATAAGATAATTTATGAAGAGCAATACTATGATCAAGGCGCACGGGTAATTGTTAAAAATAATGGTAAAGAGATTAAAGGGATGACAGAAAGAATTACTACAAAGGTGCAAATTGAAAAAGATAAAATTATACTTGTATACGAATACAAGTATAAAGGTGAAGTAATGTTGTCAACAAGTAGGATAGTTATAGGAGCAACATCAGTGTTAGCATCACCATCACCAACACCAGCAATAACAACAAAACCAACAGCAGCACCAACAGCAGCACCAACAGCAGC
>CARBKU010000014.1:0-3018 GCA_948946035.1 uncultured Clostridia bacterium | reverse complement strand
CACCAGCAATAACAACAAAACCAACAGCAGCACCAACAGCAGCACCAACAGCAGCACCAACACCAGCAATAACAACAAAACCAACAGCAGCACCAACACCAGCACCAACCCCACCAAGTGGGATGGGTGAGCCCGGAGGAGAGGAACCAACGGAAACAGCTCCTCCTAAACCACCAACTGGTGGCGGGATGGGTGAGCCTGGAGGAGAGGAACCAACGGAAACAGCTCCTCCTAAACCACCAACTGGTAGCGGGATGGGTGAGCCTGGAGGAGAGGAACCAACAGAAACAGCTCCTCCTAAACCACTACAATTAGTTTTTGTTGCAATCCCAATAGTTAAAGTTTACTAAAAAATCATATTATTGTTTTTTCGGGAGACTATTTATAGTCTCCTGTTTTTTGCAGTTAACAGAAAAACACATATTGAAAATAGTAAAAAATAATAAATTCCAACTTTTAACAAAATTTCAATTAGTTACCATAATGTGAAAAAAATTCAAAAATAGGTTGTAATTTGGAAAAAAATATTATATAATTAATAATGGTAGTTGTTACGGAATGCAACTATACAAAAAATATATTTAGAAAGGAAGGCGAAATTTAAATGTCTGATTTTATAAAGAAACAAAAAGAAAAAATAATTAGTAGTATAATATTAGTTATACTAACTATTGGAATGCCAATAGTTTTATTCGCATTAACATCTGATACAGAAGCACCAATAATACGTACTAGTGCAAAATCAGGAAGAATAAAAGTTGGAACTACAATAAGTTTTACTATTACAGACGATTCACCAATAAATAAAATTTATTATAGTTGGGATCGTAATTTTAGTAAAAATGCAGAAGAACAAACAAAAACAATAGGAAATAAGACAGAAGATACATTTGAGATAGCAATACCATTTTCAAATGATTTAGGTTTACATGAATTTAGTATTTCAGCAGAAGACAATCAAGGAAATAGAACTAACTGGATAGATATGCCATTTTATGTAGTATCTGAAAATGTATCAAGTGACTATATAGATAATGAACTACCAACATTTACTCGTAATGTACCTGACGAGTATCCATATAGTGGTTCAGAAATAAATATAGGACAAAGCATAAAAATAGGTATGCAAGATGAGAACGATATATATTGGTTAGGTTATAAATGGGTAAGAACAAAAGAAACTTCTTATGCATCAGGAGCAACATTTATTTATAACCCAGGAAAAGAATATACATTCTATGCACCAACAGAAACTGGAACATGGTTTTTGCAATATTATTGTAAAGATGGTGCTGGTAACATTTCTAAAGGTGTTTATTCAGAATTTATAGTTAAAGACCTTGAAGCACCAGTTTTAACTTTAAATGGGGAGGAAAGTGTTAGAGTACCATTAAATGGAGTATATGATGACCCAGGTGCAACATGGACAGACAATGTTGATAAAACAGGAATAGTAAAAGCTAACGAAACACTAGACACAAGCACAGCAGGTCAAAAAACATTAACATATACATATACAGACAAAGCAGGAAATGTATCTAATACAGTTTCAAGAATAGTAACTGTAGAAAAAGGAGAAATAACAGACGCACCAGAATTAAAAACAATAAAGGCAACATATGGAGATACATTAGGAAAAGCAGAAATAAAAGCTCAACTACCAACAGGATGGGCATTTGACGATCCAGATACAACAACAGTTGGAGAAGCAACAGATGCAAATGGTAGAGAATTTAATGTAACATATGCAGGAAACGAAAATTATAATGATAAAAAATCAACTGTAAAAATAGTTGTAGCTAAAGCAGACTATGCAGATAGCGAAATACCAGCCTTAAATACAATAAATGCGACATATGGAGATACATTAGGAAAAGCAGAAATAAAAGCTCAACTACCAACAGGATGGACATTTGACGATCCAGATACAACAACAGTTGGAGAAGCAACAGACTCAAATGGTAGAGCATTTAATGTAACATATGCAGGAGACAAAAACCATAATGATAAAAAAACAACTGTAAAAATAATAGTATCAAAATTGGAATATGATTTAAGTAATATAGTAAGCTTTAATGCAGAAGGATATAGAAAAGAATACAATGCAGAAGGAACAACAATAGCAGTAAATGGAAAAACAGCAGAAGAATTAAAAGCATTAGGAATAAAAGTAGAATATGCATATGTATGTTCAGGAGTAATAGACACAATGAAAGCAACAGTAATAGGAACATACACAGTAACAGCAACATTTACAATAGATGAAGAAACACCAGAAGGACAAGAATTAGCAAAAAATTATTCAGAAATAAAAGTAAATAATAATGAAAGTGATAGAAACAAATTAACAACAACATTAGAAATAACAAAAACAGAATATGATATAAGCAATTTAGTAAGTTTTAATACAAATGGATATACAGAAAAATATAATTCACAAGGAGTAACAATAGCAGTAGATGGAAAAACAGTAGAAGAATTAAAAGCATTAGGAATAAAAGTAGAATATGCATATGTATGTTCAGGAGTATCAGAAACAACAAAAGCAACAGATGTAGGAACATATGCAGTAACAGCAACATTTACAATAGATGAAGAAACGCTAGAAGGACAAGGATTATCAAAAAATTATTCAGGAATAAAAGTTAATAGCAATGAAAACAACAGAAATGAACTAACAACAACATTAAAAATAAACAAAGCAGAAGTATATACATTAACAGGAATAACATTTGTAGACAAAACAGATGCAGTATATACAGGAAACGAACAAACAATAACTATAACAGGAGAACTACCAGCAGGAATGGTAGTAAATTATAATGGAACAAATGCAGGAACAGAAGTAGGAACATACAATGCAGTAGCAACATTCGAATTTGATTCAGAAAATACAGCGTTAAGTAAAAACTATGAAGCAATAAAAGTAGAAGGAACAGAAAGCAACACATTAACAGCAACACTAAAAATAAACAAAGCAGAAGTATATACATTAACAGGAATAACATTTGTAGACAA
>CARBKU010000013.1 GCA_948946035.1 uncultured Clostridia bacterium | reverse complement strand
AATAATTTATAAAAATTCGCAAAAAAATGTGTCTAAAAACTTGACATAGATCCATGCTTTTTTAATATGAGAGAAGCCATAAACTCATTAAAAAAGTGATAGGTGTGATGAGCCGATGCTATAAAGTTCATTCGTAGTATTACAGAAAGTCTATTTGTAATATATGCGTAAGTGAGATTTTTTGACATAGACTCACAATAAACAAAGAGTGCAGGAGGATTTTAAACAATTGGGATTATTATGCTATTTTGCGGTATGCTCACTTCCTCTGGTTTCAAAATTAAAAATAAATTTTTTAAATAATTCCTTGACAATGATTTTGAACAGAGTTAACATCACACATCAAGTAGGGGGTGAGAATAATGTTATATGAGAAAATAGAAGAACATTTGAATATATTAAATACTTTATTTGAAGCAAGAGATGAAGAAATTGCTACTATAACATCAAAAGACAAAGAAGAACTCAAAGAAACAAATAGTAGATTAAAGCAAAAAGAAAGTAAATTAAAGGAATTAATCAATAAAAATGGAAATCAGGCAAAAATAATTTTAGATTTATTTTATGAATATTTAGAATTATCCAACAATAAGAACGCATATTATGATCAAAAATATTATAAAGCAGGTTTTAAAGATGCAGTTGGATTATTGATGATTTGTTTAAATGAATAAGGTGATAGAACGGTATAAATTATCGTTCTTTTTTCTGTGTATGACGGGCATGTCATAAATCTAGGGTGAAAGTCCCAAGAGGCGTATTTGTCGCGAACTCGATAGCAACTTGCAAAGCGTAAACCAGTAATGGAGCGTGAAAAGAAGCAATAGCGAAATCGTGGCTCTATGAACAAGAACTTGATAATAAGGCTCATTAGATGGATAAGTTGACACAACACAATAAAGTCCAAAAGACAAACGTAAATCTAATGGGTAAATCAAGAGAGTAAACGAGGAAAGAGTTATGACTTATCCCGTGAGGTCCTATAAGCGAATAAGTAGTAACAACGAATTATAGGAAGTCAGCAGAGGTCATAGTAGGAAAAATTTTTTTTTCCGAAGGACTGAACAATTTATAAGACTATGGAAGTCTTGAAATCTCTAGCAACAAATCAGAATAAATAAAGATGAGAGGTTGGACGTATTCCAATGGGTAATCCAAAAGATGATGTTGCAAGATAACGAAAAGAAAGGAAGTAGACAAGCTATGAAAGAAGATATTATTACGAAAATACTTGACCGAAACAATTTAAACGAAGCTTTCAAAAATGTTAAAGCAAACAAAGGAGCAAGTGGAATTGATGATTTATCAATTGAGGAAACAGCAACATACATAAAAGAAAATAAAGCTACCATTGTATGGCAATTGTATAATCGTAAATATCAACCACAACCAGTGCGCAGAGTAGAAATACCAAAACCAAATGGTGGAACAAGAAAACTAGGAATACCAATAGTACTAGATAGAGTTATCCAACAAGCAATGGTACAAGTACTATCCCCCATGTTTGAACCATATTTTAGTGAATATAGTTATGGTTTTAGACCAAGAAGAAGTTGTCAGCAAGCAATAATGAAAGCACTAGAATATATGAATGACGGATATGAATGGATAGTAGATATTGACTTAGAAAAATTCTTTGACAATGTACCACATGACAGATTATTAAGACTAGTAAGTGATGTAGTAAAAGACGGAAACGTAGTATCACTAGTGAATAAATTTCTTAAAGCAGGAGTAATGATAAAAGGCAACTATGAAGAAACAAGAATTGGAACACCACAAGGAGGACCTTTATCGCCACTATTGTCAAATATTATGCTAAATTTGTTAGACAAGGAATTAGAGACAAGGGGATTGCGTTTCACGAGGTATGCAGACGATACAATAATTTTAGTAAAAAGTGAAAAAGCAGCAAATAGAGTAATGACATCAATAACAAAACTTATTGAAAATAAGCTAAAGCTCAAAGTAAATGCGACAAAAACAAAAGTATGTAGACCAAGTAAGCTAAAATATCTAGGCTTTGGATTTTGTAAAATGAAGAAATGGGAATGTATACCACACAAAGATAGTAAAAAGAAATTCCAAAGAACATTAAAGAGGCTAACAAATCGAAGTAAAAGCATATCATTAGACAGAAGGTTTGAAGAACTAAATTGTGCAAGCAGAGGTTGGGTAAATTATTTTAAAATATCAAAGATGAAAACATTTCTTAAAGAAATGGATGAACACCTACGAGTAAGAATTAGAATGATTATATGGAAACAATGGAAGAAACCGAAGACACAAATTAAAAATCTTGTAAAATGTGGATATTCCATTGATGAAGCAAGAGGTTTAGCATATTGTAGAAAAGGATATATGTTTATTTCACATTCAAAAATATTACAAAATGCAATAACCAAAGAGGGACTACAAAAATCAAATAAAAAGCTAGGACGCAGAGGGTTAGTCTTTGCCCTAGATTATTATTTAGCTTGAAATAAAACTTATAAATTGAACCGCCCATTGCCGAACGGCACGATGTGGTGGTGTGAGAGGGGACGAAAATTTTAATTTATTTAAAATTTTCTACTCTACTCGATTGTAAAAAAATGGATTTTATGATAATATAATGTCGAATTATAATTTGTGAGGAGATAGTAATGGAAGACATTTTATATACAATCATTGCAGCGATAGCTTTTTTAATTCCAGGATTTATAGTTACAAGTATTACTAAAAGAGTAATACCAATAATAGATAAAGAATATAAGACAAGAATATTGGAAAATTTTATATATAGTTTTTTAAATATATTTTTATGGGCAATACCAATTTATAAAATCTATTTAACTAAAGAGTGGTGGTATAAAAATTATTCATTGTTATGGATAGTAGGATTATTAATTATATTTTTGTCACCAATAGTGATGGCTTTAATAATTATACTATTTAATCAATATGAAATATCTAGAAAAATTTGTGAATATTTTAATATTCCATCTATCGATACTGAACCATCAGCTTGGGATTTTAAATTTAAACAGATAAAAGGTGAATGGGTGTTAATTACTTTAAGTGATAAGAGAACGATTGCAGGATTTATAGGAAGAAATTCATTTATTTCTTCAAATTCTAAAGAAAGGGATTTATATATAGATGAAGTGTATGAAATAGATAAAAAGGGAGAATGGAAAAAGAGAAAGAGAACAGATGGAATTTGGCTGAAAAATGAGGAAATAAAAAGCATTGAATTTTGGAATTATGAGAAAGGAGATGAAGAAAATGAAAAAAGTTTCAAACAATAATGGTAAATCATTAAATGAATCAAAGAAGAGTTCAATTTCGCAAAGGACAAAAAGTGGTTATAGACCAAGTGAAAATAGAACTAGTGAATTTTCAAATCCACCTAGTGGTAGCTCAAGTATACAAAATAATAAAAATAAATAAAAGGTCTTTCGACCTTTTATTTATGCTTCTTATGTGAAGGTTGCCTTTGAGATAGTGCAGAACCTGCAATAATATGAAATCAACAGAATGAATAAAAAAGATTGACAAATAATGTAAATGGTGTTATTATAATTTTACAAAAGCAATAGAAAAATTGCTTAATATATTTATGCTTAAAAGCTGTGATACAAAAATCAACTAATACAAGGCAAGAATATTGTCTTGTAAGAGATTTAGTGCATAAAAATTGTTGGCAAAAAGTTGCAAGGTATTTATTTTGCAAATTAAAGCTATGTAAAAAAGTTGTTAGCAAAAAGTCTACCAATTAATTAAATAAGTTAATTTAAGAATATGATTAAAAAATGTCATATTCTTTTTTAGATTCTAGGAAAATTCTCATAGTATGAGAATTTTCAGTAGAAGCTAAATATGCGAATTGATAGAATTTCTTTGAGATTACTATTGCTTAAAAATTCTTAAATTCGTTTTTTGAATTTACCAATAAATGTATATATTCCTTGTAGAGTTGGGAATAATAAGAGTGGTGATGCATTTTGAATAAAGGTAAACAAGAAAAAGTAAAAACTACAAAAGAAGAATATAAAATAAAAGATATATTTGCAGAAAAATCAGAAATGAATGTAAATGAAATTATAAAAAAAGTTTTTCTAACAAACCTAAAAATAAGCTAGTTGGATTAATGTAAAATCGCCTAAAAAATATAACAAAACTTGACAAAATTTTCAAAAGTTATGGTATAATTATTTTAGGCGATTGCTTAAAGGGAAAGTTCAAAAGATAATCAGCATCTTGCGTCGTTAGACTACAATTAAAATCAAACCAACGTGCAAATAATAGCACGCCTCATTGATTTTAATTCTTGTCTGCCTAGCAATATACTAATTCTTTTTTGAACTTAAGTGATAGAAAGGATGTGAAATATGAACTTACCAATAAGCAATCAAAAGACAAAAACATTTAAAGTAGGTCTTTATATAAGGTTATCAAGGGAAGATGGTGATAAAGAAGAAAGTTCTAGTATTACAAATCAAAGAGAAATATTAAAAAGATTTATTAACGAAAATGAAAACTTTTTTATAGTCAAAGAATATGTAGATGATGGATGGACAGGCACAAACTTTAATAGACCAAGTTTTAAAGAAATGATAAAAGATATTGAAAAGGGAATTATAGATACAGTTATTACAAAGGATTTATCAAGACTTGGAAGAGATTACATTGATACAGGTTATTATTTACAAAGATATTTTCCAGAAAATCAGGTAAGATATATTGCTCTGCTAGATAATATAGATACAATGGAAGATGCAGGAATGAGTGACATAGCACCATTTAAAAGTATTATCAATGATATGTATGTAAAAGATATTTCAAAAAAGATACGAAGTTCTTTAACAGAAAGAAGAAAAGCAGGAAACTTTTTAGGAGTAACAGCACCATATGGATATCAAAAAGATTCAGAAAATAAATATCATCTAGTAGTAAACACAAAAGAAGCCGAAGTAGTAAAAAGAGTTTTTTATTTATATTTACAAGGAAATGGTTTAACAAAGATTGCTCAAATATTAACGAAAGACAATATACCTGTGCCAGGAGAATTAAGAAATATAGGAAAGACAAGACAAACTGCTTTATATGGTAGTTGGAAACAAACAACAATTAGAAGAATTTTAGAAAATAGAGTGTATTTGGGTGACTTAGTACAATTTAAAAGAAAAAATGTAAATTATAAATCAAAAATAAGGATAAATGTACCAGAAGAAGAAAGATTAATTTGCAAAGGAACACATGAAGCAATTATTAAGCAAGAAGATTTTGATAGAGTGCAAGAAATTTTGAAAGGAAATAAATCTTTTAAAGGAACGAAACATGATTATCTATTTAAAGGTCTATTATTTTGTTCAGAATGTGGAGCAAGATTAAACGTAACCTATTCCAATTATGCTTTGAAAAAATATGGAGAATATCGATATACAACAATATGTTATAGTTATTCAAGACTATATAGTGATGTTTGTACAAGACATTCCAATAGTATTCCTGTATTAGAAGAATTACTAATTACGCATATCAAAGAAGTATGCAAAAAATACATTTCAAAAGATTTAAAAAATGAACTGGTAAAATTAGCAAAGCAACAAAAGGCAAAAGAAAGACAAAAATTTGACAGTGAACAAAGAATAAAAGAACTAGAACAAAAAATAGAAGATAGTAGTTTATATATAAAAAACTTATATAAAGATAAAGTAAAAGGAATTGTATCAGAGGCTGATTATGTGGAATTAACACAAGAATTTGCAAAAGACAGAGATTCCTATATAAAAGAAAAATCAGAATTAGAAAAAATGCTACAACAAAAAGATACAAAACCAGAAGATATAAATAAATTAGAAAAAATAGCAAAAGAATTTATATCTTTAGAAAAGCCTACGAAACAATTATTAAATGAATTAATTGAAAAAATAACAATTTCAGAAAATCATGAAATTACAATTTATTATAAATTTAGTGAATTAAATCAGGTTGAACAAAGCGAAAACAAAATAATAAGAGAAGCGGAAGTTGTTAATAATAGAAATAAAAAGGCTTCTTAAATTTGAAAAATAATTGCATTTTGGCGTCGTTAAATTTCGATTTTAATTTAATCAACGTACTATCTGTACGACTCATAAATTAAAATCTCATTTGCCTAGCCAAAAGTACAATTCTTTTCCAAATTAATATGTATATTAAAATAAGCATTTAAATGAAATAGCTAGTGATAGCGAAAGTTAGAATATATTTTTAACAGCCACATCACTAGCTACTTCATATTTGAATTTATCTAAAGCTGTCATAGCTTCTGGAACTAATTTTCTGTTGCTTGAATTTGCCATGTTTTTTCACCTCCTGTAATATTACATATAAGAAAAAACTTTTTTGCTTTTTCTAATACTATCATTTGCAAAAATACAATAAAATAAACAGGAAATTTTTTCAAAAAAAGTATTTTCTTAATTTAATATTTTTGATATAGTAAAAAGGTATGTAAAAAACATTATAAAGAATAAAAAACAAAAGAAGGGAATGAAAATCAAAATGTATAAATTAGTAGCAATAGATTTAGACGGGACAATGTTAAATAGTTATGGAGTTGTAACAGAATACACCAAAAAAGTTATAAAACAAACAATAGAAAAAGGAGTTGATGTAATAATTGCATCAGGAAGACCAATAGATTCTATACAAGCAATAGCAAACGAAATAGGAAGCAACAAATATTTTATAGGAGGAAATGGTGCTATAATCTATGACATAAAAAAAGAAAATTTAATATACGAAAAATTTATGTCAAAACAGAAAGTATTAGACATTATTACATTATGTGAAAAAAATAGTATAACATATAATGTATATACAGAAAAAACAATATTAGCTACATCATTAAAATACAATGTGTTATATTATCACAAAGAAAATTTAAAAAAAGAAGAAAATAAAAAAACAAACATCAACATAGTTAAAGATATGTATGAATATATAAAAGAAAGTAAAGAAGAAAAATTCTTAAAAATATCTATATGTGATGACAGTAGAACAGTATTTAATTCAATTATAAAAAAACTAAAAAAAATTGATAACATTGAAGTATTGGATGTATCACATATATCAAGAAAAATTATCAAACAAGGGACAGAAGATATACCAATAGAGTACTACTATACCGAAATATCACAAAAAGATGTGGATAAATGGAATGCAATAGAATATTTAATAAACAAATTAAATATAAAAAAAGAAGAAGTAATTGCTATTGGAGACAATGTAAATGATAAAAAAATGATAGAAAATGCAGGTTTAGGAATTGCAATGAAAGGAAGTACACCAGTAGTAACAAAAATAGCAAAATATATAACAGGTACAAACAATGAAGAAGGAGTAGCTAAAGCACTAGAAAAATTTTGTTGAGACTTTTGGGACGGGCTTTATTTGTTTCAGCTTTTTTGCAAGTTTTTGTCGTATTTTGTTATAATACAAAATACGACAAAAACTTGCAAAAAAGCTGAAACAAATGAAACCTGTCCCTGATTGTTACAAAAATATTACAAGAATGTTAAATTAAAATTACAAAGAATAGTTTTATTGATTTTGAATAATAAATGAGTTAAAATAAAATAGATGGATATTTTGTAAAAAAATATATAAAAATAAATATTAAGGGAGGAATTTGTCATGGCAACAAATCCAATGCAAAGAAAAGCAAGAAATTCATTTTTATTAGGAATGGTAGTAATGTTATTACTTTCAAGTGTAATAATAGGGTTATTATATGTGCAGTTAATGAATATAAATAAGAAAGAGAAAGAAGAAGCAAATGCAATGACTAAAGCATATGTTTTAAAACAAGATGTTAGTTCAGGTCAAGTTATTACAACTGATATGCTTGAAATACAAACTGTAAATAAAAATCTTGTACCAAGTAATGCAACAGGAGATTTAAGCATTATTACAAATTATGCATTACAAGATAAAGAAGGAAATGATCTATATACAAAATATGATGACAAAAGAAATGAACCAAAATTATGCATAAAAATTGATAATAGAGAATATGAAGTAAAAAAAGAAGATGAAACAGACAATTATTATTATGAGCAAGATAATGAAAAAAAATATTTAGAATTAAATAATGTACCTTTAATAGCAAAAGTTACAATGAAAAAGAATACACTAATTACAACAGAGTTACTTAGCAAAGGAGACAATACAGTTCAAAGAGACATGAGAAGACAAGAATATAACACAGTTATATTACCAATGGATTTAATGACAGGAGATTATATTGATATAAGATTGATGTTACCTTCAGGGCAAGACTATATAGTTATAGCTAAAAAAGAAGTAGAAATACCACTAGTTGGTGGATCAGATTCAGTAGATACAATCTGGGTAAATCTATCAGAAGACGAAATTTTACATATGAGTTGTGCTATTATAGAAGCATACCAAATAAAAGGTTCTAAATTATATGCTACAAAATATACTGAAGCAGGAATGCAAGAAGCTGCTATACCAACATACCCAGTAAATGAAGCTACATCAGCATTATTAAATAGAGACCCAAATATCTTAGAAAAAGCAAAACAAGAAATAAGCAGAAGATATAGTGCAAAAGATTCAGATGGTAACAACAACTTACCACTATTAAGAAATAACTTTATAAATAGGGCAGTTAATGAACAAGGAGACGAAGCTAGCACAAATGTAGAAGCAGGAATGACAGAAAGTGCAACAAATTCTAAAAACACAAGAAAAGAATATTTAGATTCATTATCAGGACAGACAGTGAACTAATAAATATAAAGGAGAATAAAATATGAAAAAAATAGGATTTATAGGAGCTTATGATAAAATAGACTTAATTATATATATTGCAAGAATTCTAACAGCCTTTGGAAAAAAATGTCTAATTATTGATTCTACATATATGGGAAAAGCTAGATATGTAGTACCTACTATAAATCCTTCTCCAAAATACATAACAGAATTCGAAGGAATTGACATAGCAGTTGGATTATATAGCATGGAAGAAATAGAGCAATATTTAGGGGAATTTGAAGAAGGACAATTAGGATATGACTATATATTTATAGACACAGACAATAATAAAAGTATAATTACTTTCGATTTATGCAATGCAGACAAAAATTATTTTGTCACATCATTTGGAGGATATTCATTAAAAAAAGGTTTAGAAGCATTAGCAAGATTAGAAGACACTATAAGTTTAACTAAAATATGTTTTACAGAACAAGTTATTAAAGAAGAAGATGATTATCTAAATTTTCTTTCTTCAGGATATAATGTAATGTGGGATGAACAAAAAGTATACTTCCCGATAGAAAACGGAGATTTAAGTGTAATTTATGAAAACCAAAGAATTGAAAAAATAAAATTAAAAAAATTAAGTGTACAATATAAAGATGGACTAGAATGTTTAGTAGAAGAAGTGTTGGGGGATACTAGTGGAGCACAAATAAGAAAAATGATTAAAAATATATAAAAAGGAGTATAGATATGTCAATTGTAACATTTTGGAGCGATGGAAAAGAACAGACTGGAAAAACGGCTTCTATTGTAGCTGTTGCAACATATATGGCAATACAACACAATTATAAAGTTTTATTAGTATCAACATCCTTTAATGATAAAACAATGGAAAATTGTTTTTGGAAAGAAAAAAAACAAAAGACAAACTTTGGGTTATTTGGACCTAATACTAATATTGCAATGGCAAATGGAATGGAAGGGCTTTCAAAAATAATAAAAAGTAATAAAATAGCACCAGAAAATATTACAAATTATACAAAAATAGTATTTAAAGATACATTAGAAGTTTTAACAGGCTATACAGGAGATAAAGTAAAATATGATGAAATAAAACTAGCTTATCCAAGTGTACTTAATATAGCAAATAGATATTATGATATAGTATTAGTTGATTTGGATAATAATATAGGTGCAAATATAGCAAATGAAATCTTAGATATGTCAAACTTAGTTGTTGTTAACCTAACACAAAGATTATCAAGTATTGATAGATTTTTATCAATAAGAGAAGAAGTACAAGCACTAAAAGCTAAAAAGTCATTATTATTATTTAATAAATATGATAAGTATTCAAAATATTCAATAAAAAATATATCAAGATATATGGGAGAAAGAAATAAAGTTTCAACAATTCCATATAACACACTATTTTTTGAAGCATGTGAAGAAGCAAAAGTTCCAGACTTATTTTTAAAACTTAGAAAAATAGAAGAAAATGATAGAAATGGATTCTTTTTAGCAGAGATACGTAGAACACTAGAAAATATAATATATAGATTACAAGATTTGCAAATGAGAATGTAAGGAGGGAAAACCAAATGTTAAAGGCAATAATAAATTGGGGCTTAATATTACTCTTATTTCTAGCAGTGGCATATTGGATTTATTACATTATAAAAAAGAAACAAACAGCAGAAATAGAAGAACAAGTAAATGTTGACGAAAAAACATATACATTAGATAGAATGACACAATACATAAAAAATAGGCTAAATGAAATAACAAAAGTCAATTTATACGATATTGGTTTATCAGAAGAAGAATTAAAAAGAAGAAAACAAAAGAAGTACGAATTAAAAAAAGCATTAAAAGGATGTACATATGGTGATGTTAATGATAAAAAATATGTAAAAGAATTGATATATGATTTATTAGAAAAAGAATATGGAGTAACTGAAACCAATATATCTAAAGCAATTTCTTTTGATATTCCATCTTTATTAACATCTCAAGACAAATTTGACATTTTATTATATGCCTATAAAGTTGAGTTTGGATATGAAGCATTAACAGAATTAATAAAAAAATACAATTTAGCTCAGTTA
The DNA here is from genome assembly GCA_948946035.1 of uncultured Clostridia bacterium. Lineage (GTDB taxonomy): Bacteria > Bacillota > Clostridia > TANB77 > CAG-508 > CAG-269. The sequence continues at coordinate 4,594 of CARBKU010000013.1, read as the reverse complement.
AAATATATAGAAGGAGAAACAAAACCTAGCTATGTTATAACAACTGATGAAATAGATGAAATTTATGAAAAAGAAAACATAGTTTTATCATTTCAAGACAAATTAAATATTGTAGTACAAAGAATATATCAACATTACAAAGGATATAGCTCTATAGATGAAGTAAGAGATATGAATATAGATGGAGTTTCTGGTGGTGTATCAGGATTACCAGAAAGTTTTTTAAGCCAAGTAGCACAAACAGATGGAGATTACTTAGAGCAAGTAGCAGAACATAAAGTACCAAGAGCATGTGACAGTATATGGATATTCTTCCAAGGTAAATCTATAAGATTAGCATTTTTAACATTTGGAACAGAATCAGAATTAAAAAGAGTATGTCAAAACATATATAAATACAACAATCCAGGACAACTATCAGATACAAATGGATATAAAATAAATGAAATGAAAGATGGTTCTCGTGTAGTTGTTGTAAGACCAAGTTTTTCTGAAACATGGGCATTTTTCGTAAGAAAATTTGACGTTAAGCGTTCAACACTTGAACAATGGTTTAAGGGAGAACAAGGAAGTGATGAATCAATAGAATTACTAAAATTTTTAGTAAAAGGAGCAAGAATTATATCTATCACAGGAGAGCAAGGTTGTGGTAAAACAACAATGCTTATGGGAATGATAGAAAACATATATGAAACAATGAACATACGTGTTCAAGAAACAGCTTTCGAGCTTCATTTAAGAAGAATTTATCCAACAAGAAACATATTAACATTCCGTGAAACAGAAACAATATCTGGACAAGAAGGTTTAGACGTTCAAAAGAAAACTGATGGTTCAGTAAACATTATAGGAGAGGTTGCAACAGACCCAGTAGCATCTTGGATGATACAAGCAGCACAAGTTGCTTCTAAGTTTACATTATTCACACACCATGCTAAAACATTTCCTAACTTAGTAACAGCACTTCGTAACTCAATGCTAAGAACAGGAGTATTTAAAAACGAAAAAACTGCTGAAGAGCAAGTTGTACAAGTATTAAATTTTGATATACATTTAACAAAAGACTTTAGGGGAAAAAGATATGTAGAAAGAATTACAGAATGTATACCAGTAGAAGAAAAAAATGAATATACATTTGACCATAGAAATGAAAAAACTTTAGAAGGAAAATTTGACAAATTTTTTGATAACGCAACACATTATTTTACAAAAATAACAGATAGACAATTATATAGATATAGAAATATATTAGAATATGTAGATGGAGATTATATAATTACAAATCCAATTTCAGATGTTAACACAAAAGAAATGAGACTTAATATGGATGAAACAGATGCAATAGCATTTGATAAATTCATAGAAAAACATTGGGGAAATTCAATAGACAAAACAGAAACAGTAGCAAAAAGAAGAGGAAAAACTAGTAAGTCTAATGCATAATTTTAAAACACAAATAAAAGGAGGTGCTATAACAATTGAATAATCAAGTAATATTTATCGTAATGGGTATTTCATGTGCATTATGTATTATTATAGCAATAGCATATGTAATAATATCTAAAAGAATGCAAAAATCAGAATATAAAAGAATACAAGAACTACAAAAAGGTACAAAAGAAAATTCGTTTTCACCTGAAATATTATGGCAAAAATTATATGTTACATATGTAAAAATCTTTTTCCTAAAAAGATATGTTTTAAAATTAAGAAGAAGGCTAGAAATTATTAATATTGATGATGAATTTGCAACTAGACGAGATGTAGCCAAAATACTTACTAGAGCAATTTTTATTATAGTACCAATTATGATACTAACAATGATTATAGCAAGTAATAATTTATTACTAATGTTTATATTGTTAATATTTGAGATATTTATGGTTGATACATTAATTGAAGGTTCAGCTGATAAAATTGATAATAAATTATTAAGAGAACAAATAGACTTTTTTGCTGAAATAAGACATGCATACCATGAATTTAATATGGTAGAAGAGGCAATATATCAAGTTTCACAAGATGATGAAAAAAGTATATCTGGACAGGGAGAAAAAATTTATGAAGTTTTAATATCAGATGATCCAGAAACAGAATTAGAAAAATATTATGATATAGCACCAAATAGTTTTTTAAAAGAATTTGCAGGTGTATCATATTTAACTAAAGAATATGGAGACAGAAAAGTAGAGGGAGCATCATTATATTTAAAAAATGTAAATAACATAACACAAGAAATGCAATTAGAAATATTAAAAAGAGACAAATTAAGTTATGTATTTCAAAGTTTGTCACTTATTTCTATAACACCAATATTGTTACTAGAACCATTAAAAAATTGGGCAGTATCAAACTTTTCTTTTACAGCTAGTTGGTATCTTGGAAAACCAGGTATGATTGTACAAATACTAATAGCTATAATAACATTTTTATCTTATATTTTAGTAAGAAAATTAAAAGATAATGGTTCAACTGGAATAAGTGCGAAAAATACAGAAAATCCATGGCAAAATAAATTATATAAAAATGGAATAGTTAAAAGATTTGTAAATTTATTTATACCAAAACAAGGAACAAAAGAACATAGAAAAACAATGCAAATGCTTAAAGATGCAGCATCTCATTTAAAAATTGAATGGTTATACATAAATAGAATAGTATTAGCCATAGTTACTTTTGTAGCATCTATATTGATATTTTCACAATTACATAAAATCGCAGTAAGTTATGTTTATACAGAGCCAACAACTGAATATGACCTTATTCGGACGGATTAAGCGAAAAAGATAAAAAAAAGGGAATGGAATTAACAGAACAAGATAATAAATTTTTAGATTTATTTAAAGGAAAATATAATACAACTGATGATGATATTAAGCGAGCAGTAGAAAAATCGAAATATTATGAAGAAGCACAAGAAAAAGAAATAACTAAAGCAGTTGAAAGAATATCTAAAAAGCTAAAAATTGTAAATAGTGAGTCTTTTCAATGGTTTGAATTATTGTTAGCATTTACATTTATGGTAGTTGCATATATGCTACCAATGTGGATGTTATTCTTCCAAGTAAAAATGAGACAATTAGAAATGGAAGACGAAGTAATGCAATTCCAAACAATAATTTTAATGCTAATGAGAATTGAAAGAGTAAATGTAGAAATTATTTTAGAATGGCTAGAACGTTATGCTAATATATTTAAGGCTCCAATTACTAAATGTTTAAATAACTATGAAGCAGGAGCATGGGAAGCATTAGAAGAAATGAAAGAAGAAGTATCTTATGGACAGTTAATTAGAATTATTGAAAGCTTACAAGCAGCAGTTGAAAAAATACCTATTAAAGATGCTTTTGATGAATTAGATTCAGAAAGAGACTATTATCAAGCTAAAAGAAAAGAATCAAATGATAGGTTGATTTCTAGAAAAGCTATGATAGGTAAATTTTTAGGATTTACTCCAATGGTATGTATGTTTGTATTATATTTGATTATACCATTAGTATTTATAGGTTTAACAAGTATGTCAGATTCTTTCAAAACAATGACATCAATGATAAACCAGTAAGGGAGGCACATTTATATGGAAAATGCATCAAAAGCCTTATTAATGGCTGGAAGTATGTTAATTGCTATTATGATTATAGGTGCTTTGGTACTTATGGCTAATAATCTTTCAAGTTATCAAGATTCTACTATTAATAATGATAAAGAAGCACAAATTGTGGAATTTAATAGTCAGTATGAAACATATAATAGACCTGATATACGAGGCAGTGATATGTATTCATTATTAAATAAAGTTATAGATTATAATAGAAGAAAATCAGTAGTAGGAACAGGAGCAAGTGATGAAGGACAAACTATAGGATTTGAGGCAATGACTATAAGTGTTCAATTTCCTGATAATACTACATTAAAAGAATGGACATTTGATGATAGTATTAGGTTATTTAAAAATATTGGAACTAATAATAAATTAACTTTAACTGAAACAACCACCAATAGTTTAGAAAATATGTTAAAAAATAAAATAGAAGATTTAGAAAAAAAATATAATTCAATAACTAAAAAAGGTGGATATGGTGGACAAGTTGGAATTACAAATTTAGTTGCAGGTATAGCTAATTTATTTCCAGGGGTACCAGCAAATGAGGAACATAGGGAAACTATTGCAAAAGCTGTACTATTATATTACAGAAACGTAGAGAATTCGAGATTTGAGGCTTTAGGGGTAGGAAGTAAAAAAAACTTTGAAGAAAATTTTAATGCAAAATATATGTATGCATATAAAAAAATTCAAGCTGATGGAAGTATAAAAGAAGATGTATATACTTATTATGAATATATACAGTTTAAAAGAGCATATTTTGATTGTACAGATGTAAAGTATAATAAAAATACAGGAAGAATAATAGAACTGACATTTGAATATAATCGGTAAAATCGAGTAGGAGAAGATATATGGAAAATGCATCAAAAGCATTAATAATTGCAGGAAGTATATTGATTGGTTTATTAATATTATCAGTATTAGTATATTTATTTGTATCATTTGGTTCATCATCAAAACAAATACATGCTGAAATAGATATGAATA
>CARBKU010000012.1 GCA_948946035.1 uncultured Clostridia bacterium | reverse complement strand
TTTTGGTAATTTTTATTTTCCCTTTTTTGGTTACTTTTATTTTATCATTTATAAATGTGCCTCGTCTACAAATAGTCTATCAACTCCGTAGCTGTTCAAATGTAATTACATCATCTTTTTTATCTGCATTGTTTAGCTTTTCTAACTTTGCCTCTAGTGCTTTTTTTGTTCTTTCTAGTTCTCTTATTGTAAATTTTTCGCCTTCCATTGCTTTTGTTTCTTCTATGCCCTCTATTATTTCTTCTATTTGAGATTCTAAAAAATACCTCTGTCTTTCTACTGACATAGGTATTTTTTCAAATTGACTGTGTCCTATCAAAATAGCGTCAAAATCTCCTGTCGCTATTTTAGACACAAATTTTTTTCTATTGTTTTTTGAAAAGTCTTTCTTTGTTGTTACTAAAATGTTTGCTGATGGGTATAATTGTAGGAACTCATTTGAAAATTGTTCAACGATATGGTTTGGAACTACAAAAATACTTTTATTACATAGTCCTAATCGTTTACTTTCCATTGCACTTGCTACCATTTCAAAAGTTTTTCCGAGCTCCGTACCTCGTGAGCAAGTAAAGTATTTCCATTATATAATATTCTTGCAATGGCATTAACTTGATGTTCTCGTAATTTTATTTCTGGATTCATTCCATAAAATTTTAGATAACTTCCATCATATTGTCTATTTCTTATACTATTAAACTTTTCATTATATAATTTTACTAACTTTTCTCGTCTGTCTGGATCTTTAAAAATCCATTCTTCAAACTTCATTCTAATTTCATCTTGTTTTGCTTGTGCTATTGCTGTTTGCTGTTTATCTATAACGCTTTTTTCATCATCTGTTCCAACATTTATCTTTTTGTATATTTTTATATCGTTTAGATTTAAGGTAGTTTCAATTATTTTATATGCACTTGCTTTTTTTACACCATAAGTCTTTGTTGCTTTAACTCCTTTGTCTACTGATTTTCCTGTAACATTCCAAGCTCCTGTAAATTCAGAGTAATGAACTTGTATCTTTTTCTTGTCCCAATAATCTGTATCTAACAATTCATATATAAACTGTTCTATATATTCTGGTGGTATCCAAGTAGCTCCTAATTTTACAGCTATTTCACTTGCTTTTATATCTTCTGGTATTACTTTCTCTAGCTCTCTAACATTTACTTCAAATTCTGGGTTTGCCTCTGCAATTCTTCTTGCAATATTAAGTTTTTCTCTTACATTTCCAGATAAATACTCATCTGCTGTTACATACTTTTTTTCTTCAGCAGGTGTATCTGGTATTCTAAATATTTGTCCCTCTAACTCTTTGACAAGTTTGTCTTCTGTTTTATCTGTAATAGACTGCATATATTCCATATCGACTTTTGCTTTTTCTGTTAGAGAAACAATAAGTGCCTCATTGCTTGTGTCTACCTTTGTTATTTCCTTTTTAGCTTTTATTGTTTTCTTTGAAAACATATCTGCTTTTCTTTGAAAATTACCTTTTGAATCGGTTATTTCTAACGAACACAATAAATAATAGCTACTATCTTCGGAAAAGGCTTGATTATTTCCTCTGCTGTTTATTCTTCCATACTTCTTTACAAAATTATCGTATAACCTATTTAATCTTTCCTGTTCTATTTTTATTTCATTGTCGCTACTATCATCAACTTGTAAGTCTATAAGCTTTCTGGTGCAATCTCGTATTTCTACCATACCTTTTATTCTGTTTTGTGTTGTTTCTGGCAAGTCTTTTTCAAACATTCTACTGTTTTCTCTATAATATACTTTGCCATCAATAACAGTATAGGAATAATTTTTTACTGTCGGATCTGCCTGTATAGATTTTTCTTCATCTCCTATTAGCTCGTCTAAATCGTATTCTTCTATTTCTGATTCTATATTTGAAATAGCATTAGATAGCATATAATCTAAATCGCTACCCTCTATCATTTTACACTCTGTTCGTTCTCCTCCATATTGTGAACTTTCCTTTGTCATTGTTCCCATTATCATATTAGGATTATCGACAAAATATTTATTCATTCTTATTCCATTTTCAGTTGTGTCAAGATTTACCCAGTCATCTTCTATATCTGTGATTTTATCTCTTTTCTTTAAGAATATAATGTCTGATGTTACTTCTGTTCCTGCATTACTTTTGAATGTATTGTCTGGTAGTCTTATTGCTCCAATAAGTTCTGCTCGCTGTGATATATACTTTCTAACACTACTATTTTCTTTGTCCATTGTTCCTTTACTTGTAACAAGTGCTATTATTCCTCCGTGGGCGAACTTTGTCGATTGTCTTTGCAAAAAAGTAATCATGCAATACAAATTTATTTTTGTTATATCTTCTATCATTAGGCTTTATCATATTATCAAATGGCACATTTCCTATTGCAACATCAAAAAAGTTGTCTGGCATATTGGTTTTTTCAAAAGGTTGTATTGCAATAGTGGACTTTTGGTATAATTGCTGTGCTATTCTTCCAGAAATGCTATCTACTTCTACTCCATACATTTTACAACTGTCATTTAATTCTTCTGGTAGCATTCCTAAAAAGTTACCTACACCGACAAGATGGCTCTAATATATTTGCTTGTTTTAGTCCCATATTTTGCAATGCTTTATATATATTTCTTATAACAACTGGTGGTGTATAGTATGCTGTTACACTTGAAGCTCTTGCGTCTTTGTATTCATCTTCAGTAAGTAGTTCTTTTAATTCTGCATACTCACTTGCCCAACTATCGTTTTTATCTTCAAATGCTGATTTTAAGCCACCCCATCCAACATATTTTGAAAGTATTATTTGTTCTTCTGGTGTTGCATATCTATTTTGTTCTTCGCATAATTTTAATACTTTTATAGCCTCTACATTGTTTCTATATTTTTCTTTTGCTGTTCCTACACCTAGATTATCGTCTGTAATTCTAAAATTGTTTCTTTCTTCAGTAGGTATTTCAGGGTGCAAGTCAAAATACTCAATATTTCTGTTCTTTTTGATTAGCTTTTCTGCTATAATTTCCTGTTCTTTTGTATCTTCTATTTGTTCTTCTTGCTTTTCTTCTTTTGGCTGTTCTTGTTGTTTCTCAAAGTTTTCTGCTAATACTTGTGCTAAATGCCTAAAATAATCTACTACATCTCCATTATAAAAGTCTATTTTGACTATCATATCTTTTATTCCTGCTTGTTCTTCTGGTGTAGTAGCTTTTATATTAGCAATGATATTTCCAATTTCAAAATAATGTGTATTATCTTCTGTTTTTATTTCAATAACCTGTTCTAAATCAATTCCTTTTTCTTCTATAAATGTATCTAGCCACTTATTGAAAGCACTTTCTACTTTTTCTTCTGTTTCTGGTACTTCTCTATCTTTTAAGTAATCATTCATAGGATTTTCAGCAACTTTTTCTAGTATATCTTTTATAGCTACTGTTCTTTGATCCAATGGGAATTGATTATCATACATTGTTATTATTTGATTATCTATATTTGAAATAGTAAATTCTTGAAATCCTATATAGATAATATCGCCTACCATAAATGTATAATTGCCTTTGTCATCTTCTGTATTTGTTGTTTCTCCATCAAAAAAAGAAGTATTGTCTACTTCCTTTTCATTATCTTGTTCTTCTAATTGTAAATTACTTCCCTTATTGCTGTCTGTTCTGCTGTTGCTTGAATGTTGTTCATCTGACCTATCCATTCCATTTGGTTGGTTGCTTTCATTTCCTCTGTTATTCCATACTGTTGTTTCATCTTCTCTACTTCCTGTGCTATTCTGTTTACTACTGTTTCCTGTATTATCATTAGGTGTTGCGTTAGTTTGTTGCTGGCTAGTAGCATTGTGTAAGTTCCCCTCTTGTTCTCTTTTAGGTACTTCAATCTCATTTTGGCGAACTTGCCTAGATTTACTTTCTTGTTTGTTCTCTCTATCGTTAAGTCTGGTATTAGATAATTTCCTTTCATTGTGTAAGTTAGATTCATTCTCAACACTTCCTTTCTCATTTTCTTTATTGTAAATGCTTTGTTTTATTTTTTCCAATGTGTGATTTTTCTTTTTTTCTTGTTTTTGCACATTTATTACTGTCTTTGAAACTTCTAGCAAAATTTCTTTTGAAAAATCCCTAGTTGCTGTTCCAAGTATAGACATTGTTTCAAAAGTGTTAAACTTTTCTATTCCAGAAAAACAGTCTTTTGGAATATAATCATTGACATCTAACCCACATCTTGACATTGTTAAACCTATTGTACTATATAACAGTAATTCTAAAAATGTATTTTCTAATTGTTCACTATTTAATTTTTCCAACTCACTATTAGCTGTTACAGATTTTAATTCTTCTAAATAGTCTTGCATATTATCTACTACACGATTATATACTGTTGATATTATTGCAAGTGGCAAACTACTTTTATCTTCCATTGTTCCGAATTTATCTTCTAATGCCTCTATAATATCATTTGTGTATTTTTCTTCTGCTTGCCATAGTTTGAATTTTCTGCCGTAAACATCACTATTTGTGTCTGATACATCAAAAACAAATCGTAACCCTAATTCGCCCTCTTTTTCTGTGATTAAAGCTATTCCTTTTGAGCCTTTATTGATCCACCTTTTTAGTTTTTTATTCCATATCGTTGTTTCTGCACAGGCTACTGCGTCTGGTCTTTGTGCATATATCAATATTTGTTCATCAAACCTATATTTATAATTAAAACTTGCTCTTTTTAAAAACGAAATCCAGTTGTCTGCATTTTTTCCTACATTTAATGTTGTTTCAAAGTATAATTCTGTTATTTGTTTTTCTTTTCTGGTTAGTTCTTTTGCCAATTCTCTCCCTCCTCTCGTTTTTAATTTTTTTATTATTTATTACTCTATTTCTTCGCCTAAAAATAAGAATAATGCTTTTTTATTTTTCCTTATTGCTTTTCTTAAACTTATCAATGTTTTTATATCTGTTATTGTATAGTTAGGCATTTTTTCTAAATCTTCAAATTGCATATTAAGTATTGCTTTTTCTGTATTTATTCCTATTTCAGCTAGTCTTTCTATCATCTTTTGTATTTGAGCTATATTGTACTTTGCCATTTTTCACTCCTTTTTTAAGCAATAATGGTGGCTATTCATTGGCCACCATTTTGCTTATATGATTTTTTTATATATTTTTATTTTTTAATTTTATAACAACTAATACTGCAAGTCCTATTAGTGAAATAATAGAAATAGTTACAGCTAGTAGGATATTTCTTGTATCTCCGTGTTTTTGGAGTTTCTATTTTTTGATTTTCAAATTCAAAACTATATACTGTATTTTCTTCTTGAATTTCTGTTCCGTCAACAAAAACTCCTTTGTCATTTATCTCTACTTTTGCTACTCTATTAGATAATTCGTAGTTCTTTGGAGATTTTAATTCTTTGATATAGAATGTGCCAAAACGCATATCTTCAAAAGTAACGAATCCGTCCTCTTTGTTTGATTTTATTTCTTTGATTAGTTTTGTGCATTCGCTATCTTCATAAATTCCAAAAGTAAATTTATCTTTGATAATTTCTTTTGTTTTACTATCTACTTTTACTACTCTAATGTCTTTTAGTATTGGCATATCTTTCATTTCAATTTTTTGTGTTTCTTTGTCAGTTGTAACTGTGAAAGCAATTTCTTCTGTCATTTCAAATCCGTATGGTGCTGTCTTTTCAATTAGTTTGTAATTTTTGTTTTCTTCCAAGCCTATTACTCTATGTGGCTCTTTTGTTGACACCCATTCATCAATTATTTCGTTATTCTCGTCTACTACTTGAAGTTCTGCCCCCTCTAGTTCCTCGCCTGTTACAAGATCTGTTTTTACTATTTCTACAATTTTATCTATCATTTCGACTTTTTGTGTTTCTTTGTCTTCTGTTACTGTAAATTCAATATCTGTTGCTTTTACATATCCGTCAACTACGATTTCCTCGTGAAGTACATAGCTTTCGCCCTCAATTAAGTTACTAACTTTGTGTGGCTCTTTTGTTGATACCCATTTATCTACTATATTTTTTGTTTTTGTGCTTGTTACAACTAATGTTGCTCCCTCTAATTCTTCGCCTGCAATATTTACTTTTGATATTTCTACCACTTTGTCTATCATTTTTATTTCTTGTGTTTCTTTGTCAGTTGTAACTGTAAACTCTATTTTATTTGATATTACGAATGTGTCTGGAGCATAGTCTTCATATAATGTGTAAGTTTCTCCCTCTACCAAATTATTTATTGGGTGTTTTTCATTGGTTGATGTCCAACTATCTACAACATTTCCGTCTTTATTTACTACTTTCAGTTCTGCTCCCTCGACTTCTTTTCCTCCAATATCTTCTTTTGATACTGTTACTTGTTTATCTACCATTACAACTTTTTGTATATCTACTGTATTTTCTACTGTGAATTTTATTGAAGTTGCTTTTACGAAAGACTCTGGTGCTATCTCCTCTGTTAGTGTGTATTCTTTTCCTACTTTTAAGCCCTCAATTTTATGAGTTTTTTCAGTTGATGTCCAACTATCTATAACTTCGTTATTTTCATCTGTAACAGCTAGTTTTGCACCAACTAACTCTTTTTCTCCTGTAATATCTGTTTTGCTAATTTCTATTGCTGTTGTTTTATTTTCAATGTCTTTTTCTACAATATATTCTTTTGTTACTGTGTCCTTTTGTTCAAACACTACTTTGTGTTCTGTTTCGTCTAATACTGCTCCGTCTATTGTTGTTAGCTCTTTTAAGTGATATTCGCCCATTGGTAAATTTGAAACAGTCAATGTTCCATCAGCTTTTAGGTTATATTTTCCTACCACTTTTCCTTTTTCATATATAGTTGATCCATCTGCATAGTCTATTATTTTCTCATCTGTTACTAATTCAAAAGATATTTTTGTAAAGTCAATATCTTTTATCATTGTTTTGTCTATATCTTCTCTTAATGCTACTTTTTTATTTAATTTTAGTGTTCCTGTTGGTTGTTCATTTTTTGCTGTTACTGTAATCCAAGCGTCAAAATCTTTGTCATAATTTAATGTTGAATTTCTATTATCTACTCTAAATGTTAGCTCTCCGTCTAGTTGTATGAAGCCTGTCGGAATTTTCACTTCAGAAAGTTTGTAATTTCCTGCCTCAAGCTTTGTTTCTGTTTTTGCCACGCCCTCGCTGTTGGTTGTCCAAGATTTATAATATTTATCTCCTACTTTGCATTCAACTTGTTCCCATTTCTTTGTGTCTTCATTTTGTCTATATAATTCAAAAGTTGCATTTGAATAAGTTACAAATTTTCCTGTCTTTTTATCTTGTTTTTGAAGTTTTAAATATGCCTCGAAAGGATAATCATTTGCAACAAGTTCTTTTACTGGTGTTTTGCTATCTTTATCTATTGTTACATAGAATTGTTCTACTGTTTCTATCTCTGGAGATGGCGTATAGGTTTCATTTACTGTATATTCGCCATAAGCCAACAAACTAGAAGTTCCGTGTCCGTTACTTCCTGTTTTAAAAATTGAATATTCATCTTTTGCAAATTCGTTTAGATGTTTCTTTGCCTCATCAAAACTGCCATAGAAAGTAACATATTTTGAAAGTATTGCTGTGAACTCTGCTCCCTCTACTGTTTGTGCTACTGCATTATTGTTTGATGTTATTTTGATAACTTCAAAAGGTGCTTGTTCTACTTTGTTTTTTACTATTCCACTTGTTTTAATAACTCTTGTATTGCTATCTTTGTATGAAAGTGTATAATTATAAGTGTTTGTGTCCTTTGTGTAGCCATTTGGCACGATTGTTTCCTTTGAGTAAAAATTGCCCATTGGAAGACCTGTCAATTTACTTCCATTTACACTTATTTGTGCAGGTGTAGTATTATTTGTAATTCTAACACTTGCTACTCCATACTCGTTGAAAGTAAATTTTGCTATTTCATCATCTTTGGAGAAATACTTTACTGTACCTTTTTTATTATAAATATCAGAACTTGCATATAAAGTATATTCAGCTCCTTTTATGCTTGCGTCCCCGTGATGACTTGTTCCATCAACTCTATTTTGGTTTCCTGTATCAATATCAATTTTTGTAATTTCTATTTCTCCTGTTGGCTCGTCATTAACTATTGCTTGTGTTGCTGTTTGGTTAGGTTTTACTTCTACTCTGTAAGTTTCTGTGTTTAATAAGTAGCCCTCTGGACTAGACTTCTCTTTGACTAGATAACTGCCTTTTTTGATTTTCTCTAGTGTAATTTTTCCATTTGTTACTTCTACATCTCTATTGAATCCATTTGCTCCTGTAACATTGAAAACAGCTCCCTCAACTAAATCTCCATTAGTATTTAGTTTGTTTAGCTCTAAATTTCCTAAAAGATTTATTTTTAAATCTAAATTCATTGTTACTGGATCGTTGTAGTGCATTGCATAAAGTTGATTTTGAACTCCCTCTCTAAATGAAAAATATATTGTTGTATCATTATCTCTTGTTTCTTCTTTGATAATTCCCCAATTTTTCATCATTTCATCAGATATTCTATAATTTTCTCTTGTGCAATCTTCATTAACTGTAATATTCATTGTGTTTTCGCCTTTGTTGTGTGTAATTCTTATTCCCTCTGTTGTTTTATCAATACTTGTATAATCTGCTAATACTCCGTTAGTGTCTGTTAGTGTTGTTGTTTCTCCTGCCTCTAATGTAATTGTACTATTACAAAAACTAGGTTTTCTTTGCATATTATCTATTTTGCTATTTACTTCGTTTTTAAATGCTACATATCTTCCTTGTACTGCCGAATCAATAAATGTTGCATTAGACTGTCCCAAAGTTTCCCATATATATTGCTGTGTGAATACATAGGCTTCTTTTACCCATATCATATCAGAGGCTAGTATTCCTCCATCTACTGTATAATCTCCGTGTTTTGAATACCACCCAAAGTATGCTACTTTGCAAGCCCTCTTAATTGTTGCGTCAGTTGGTGTATAGTATTCTCCATTGTATGCTGTACCTGTTGTAAAATCAACGCCGTGTTCGGCACAAAATACAGTCATTCTTTCATTTGTTGCTGTATTTATCAATCTTCTAATTAAAACTCCATATTGTGTATTTTGATTATCTGTTGTTTTCATTCCAGAGGCAAATTGACCTCCTGCCCAAGTTCCTGTTCCAGAAACTGCAAAAACTGGTTGTACTACGCTAAATAATGTTAGCACTAAAAGTATAACTGCTAAAATTTTATTTATCTTTTTTGTTTTTAACATTAAAATTTCCTCCTTTAACTAAAAAAAGAACAAGCTATTTGCCTGTTCCGTCTTAAAATTTTTATTTTTTAGTGATATAAGTTTATAGTCCATTTATTGCAATATGGACAACTAAATACCTCATACCCACTAGGACAATTCTTATAATAGGTTTCATTATCTATTTCATAATTTGTCCATTTATCGCCCCATTTTTTTATTTCTGCATTATATATTGCCTCTGCCTCTGTTTTTGAATTATACCAGTTGCTATTAGAGTGAGTACATTTTGGAGCATTATTTGTGTTATTAGTATTTTTATTTTGATTTGTATTAGTTTTTGTTTCTTCCTTTTTTTCTATTGTATTACTCTTATTTACTTTTGTGTCTTTTTGTTCTTTTACTTGTGAATCTTGCTTTTGTTGTGTTACCTGTGTTTGTTTTGTTTCTTTATTTTTATTTGTATTATTACTTTTGTTTGATTTTTCTACAACAGGTGTTGTTGGCTCTTTTGGTGTTTCCTGTATTTTGTTTTCTTCATCTTTTATTATTTCTGCTTGTGCTATTGTATTTTCTACTTGCTCTACTATATTTTCTTGTGTTTCTTCTATTGTTTGATTAGTTACAATATTTTCTTGTTGTGATGAATTTGTGAAATCGACTACTTTCTCTCCTTTTTCATTTACTGCTCCATAATAACTAAAACTTGAAATCATTGCCATAAATATAATTAAAATAATTTTTTTCATACTTCATTCCTCCCTTTGCCTTTATTTTAGTAGGTTTGTGGGAGTAAAACAAAGGTGTAATTTTTGATTTTTTCGCTAATTTGTATATTTATAAATATATTCTTTTCAGTTAGTAAATAGCTAGTATTAAAAGGGGTTTGTAAGGGGGAATTTTATAAAAAATACTCCCACGATTTTTGGGCATAATCCTAGCGTTCATAACTTCTCTTTTTTTCCTCCCTCTCGTTGTGTTCTTCAATACATTTCACAATAAAGTCTTCTGCTTGCTTTTCTGTTTGAATACTTTTAGGGAGTATTTTTTGTATTCTTTCTTTGTTTAGTTTAAATTTTTCTACTTGATTTGGTTTTTGTTCTCCCATTATTTCTTCAATTTTATCTGCTGTCAATTTTCCCTCTTGACTTAACATTTTTAAGTGTTTAGCTTGTGATACATTCGGTGTTTTCTCATCATAATCATAAATATTAAGTATTACATATTGTTCATCTTCTGTTAGATATGACAAGTCAACAGCCGGACTAAATGCTATTCTTTCTTCATCAACTAATTTCAATAATTCTGGTATTAGTTCAGTTAGTCGAATATATCTTTGAATATTTGTTGCACTTTCTCCAAGTTCTTCTGCTACTTTTTCTCTTGTTGTTTTATTCGGCAACTTCTGTCCGATTTGGTCAGAAGTTAAATCCTTTCTTTGTCCCTGATGTTTTTCTGCCTCTAACTTCATTTTATATGCCTTTGCTTTTTCGCTTGGCAATATCTTCGTTCTTTGCATATTGCTGTCCACCATTATTATTGTTGCCTCGTCATCACTTAAATCACGAATAATACAAGGCACTTCTTTTAGATTAGCAAGCTGACTTGCTCTTTTTCTTCTGTGTCCAGAAATAATTTCATAATTTCCGTCATCTCTTTGCCTTACTACTAATGGCATTATTATTCCACCTGTTTTTACGGTTTCTACCATATTTTCCATTTCCTTATCATCATTTACTTGAAATGGGTGATTTGGAAAGTCGAATAATTTTTCTAGTGGTATTGGAATTGCTTTCTCAATGTTCAAAATGTCTTTTCCGTTGCACAGGCTCAAAAATGTCATCTAGTGTAGGCAACTTCATTTCTAGTTCTTTGCTTTTCAATTTTCAATACCTCCTTGCAAAAATTATCATAGGCAATAGCTGGCTTACTGTTCTTATCATAAGCAAATAAACTCTTCCCTGCCATTGTTCCCTCAACTGCTTTTACTCCCTGTGGAATAATCGTGTCATAGATTTTGATTTTGCTACCATAACTATTTTGAAGTGTTTGGAATGTTGTTTTTCCTACTTTTGTTTGCATATCTGCAAGAGTAATTAAAACACCATCAATTTTTAGACTAGGGTTTATTCTTTTTCGCACCTTATTTATTGTTTGAATAAGTTGCGTCATTCCTTTTGCTGATAGATAATGGGCTTGCACTGGTATTATTACACTATCACTACAAGCAAGTGCATTAAGAGTAATCATACTTAAACTAGGTCTACAATCTATAATGACATAGTCATATTTGTTTTTTACTTCATCAATATAACCTTTTAGCATATACTCCCTACTCATATTATTAACAAGCCCTACTTCTATCGCCTCTAAATCAATATTAGATGGGACTAAATCTACTCCCTCGCTATGATGTAATATTGCTTCGTTTTCTTCTAATGGAATGTCTTTTATTACTTTATCAAGCACAGTTCCTATTGTTTTATCAAGTTCGTCTGGGTTTCTATAACCTAAACAAGTTGTCAAATCTCCGTTGTGGATCTGCGTCTATTAACAATACTCGTTTTCCGTTTTTTGCTAAACCTACTCCGTAAATTAAGTGCTGTTGTTGTTTTACCTACTCCACCTTTTTGGTTAGCAATGGCAATTACTTTTGTCTTTGACATTTTTAGTTCCTCCTTTCCTTAAAATTTAGTCATTAAAAAAATAATGACTATGTTACTTCGCTGTTATGTGAAAAAAACGAATTGTATTTCTACAACTCGTTTATCTACTATCTCTTAATTTATACTTGTCCTTAATTTCCTGCTTTTTTAGTGCTGTATATAACCCTTTTGTCTGTTCTTCATTATTTATCTTTGCTATTTTTATATCTCGTTTTATAATAAATTCCTTTGGCATTTTAAAAGTTCCAATAGCTCCTCCCCCATCAAAAAAGTTATATCTTCCGTCTTTATCTTTTCCTAAATAAATTGATATAACATCACTTTTCATTGAATTAGTTATTGGTAGTTCTATACTACAAAGCATTCCTGTTGTCATTTCTTCTAATATTTGTATTGAATCCTTTTCTTGCATTTTCTTTCCCTCCTTATTTTTTGTTTTATTTCAATTTTTTATCTATACGAATAATTTGTCGAATACTGATTCAAAGTTTCTCAAAACTTATTCTGTGAGTTTTCAAGAGTATTTTTGTAGTCCTCTTTAATTACTTTCTAATTTTAAGCAAAAAAATAAACGAATTGATTATTTCAATTCATTTATATAAATCTTGCAAACAGTTTATTTACCTAGCTTTTATCAATTTTATTTTTGAGGTCATCACTATATCTTAAAAATGATTTCCTAATTTCTTAATGTCAAAAAAAAAGTTAATTTTAATTGCCTTATTTCCACATTTTCCACCACATACACTATTTACCCTATTTATTTTAATCACTCTCCTTTTTTAGAGTAAATAGCCTATTTAAAGTTAATCAAATTGTAACGTGTTCCCTATAATTTGTCAGATCCAAATAAGCATTTATTTTTCATTCATAGTTATATAATTTATGTATTGCCATTTTAATAGTTCTATTATTATTTGTTTCAAATCCTCTTGTCCATATTCTATTTGAATATTTAATCTTGTTCGTTTTTCATAATGTTTTGTCTCCTTATAAGTTTTGTTTAATTTTATGAATAAAAATTTAAAGTTATTACTTATTATTAAAAACGAATTTAAAATATGAAAATGGGACAAAATTAGAAAATTTAACATCAAAAAAAGAGATACTAACTTTGATTTATGTATCTCTTACTTTTCTATTTATTTACCCTATTTATCTATTACTTTTATTTATAAAATACAAATTTTATCATTTTTTACTGGATAAATCTTTGCAAGTTTCCATTATTATTTCTTTTAACTTTTCTTTATTATCTATATCATCAACTAAATACATAATTTTTGCACTTTCATAAGGTATTTGTTCTTGCATATTATATTTCTTATTACTATCAACTATCTTTACAAGTAATCTATTATCATATATTCCACCAATAAGATACTATTATAATACAATAAATATTCTCCCATCATTGCTCTACAATTTATATTATCTAATAAATCTAATTGCTCCAATATAAAATCTTTATAATCTTTTGATGTTGCCATAATTAAATCTACTATATATATTGCAAGTTTTTGTTATATTCCAAATTCCTTTGCATATTCAACAGTACCTTTTATCTCTACATCTGTATCATTCAATTTTATAGCCATAAAGTTTTCATTAGGTACTTCAAAAGGTGCTTTTATCCCATATTGTATTGCTGGAATATAATTAAACTTTGGATAATAATTTTCACTACCTAAAACAATATAATAGTGATATCCTAATTCTTTTGCTATTTTATGACCTTCTTCTATTAGCTTTCTTCCTATTCCTTTTCTTTGATATTGTGGCAATACTGCTAATGGTGCTAAATCTATTTCTTCATATCCTCCTATTTTAATTTTTGTAAATAATATGTCCTACAATTTTGTTGTCTTTTATTGCTACTAATGATAATTCTGGAATAAAATTATTACTTTTTCTTAATGCTGTAACCAAATCGTGTTCGTTTCCATCACTATGTTCTGCTGTTTCAAATGCTATCTTTACAACATTATATACTTCCTTATAATCATTTTGACTTTCTTGTCTTATTTCTAACATATTATTTCTCCCATCTACTCAAAAACTTGTAATTCATGTGTTACTTTATTTTCTTAATTGGGTGTCTTATAACTGTCTTTAATTTACTTACATCACATTTTCTTGGATCACTTAAATATATTTCGTGATGAAATCTTGTATCAGTTATATCTAATTCATATCCATTTTCTTTCATATATTCGTGCATTAAATCTACTGTTACAGGTTCATCATCATAACTACCATTGTGCTTACATTGAACACAAACACCTTCATCATAGGTTAGAAATTCAACTCTTGAAAAATCTTGTTTCTTTTTCTTTGTTGCTTCTTGGATAGACCAATCAAAATCTTCTTTTGTTACAAAGTCTGGTAATCTAATAATAGATATAAAATGCATAGCATTTTTATTATTATAATCAATAGTTCCTTTCATACCATCTTGCCACCAAAACCCCTCTAATGGTGGAACAACATATTCAAAGAAACCATCTATTTTATGAGTTCCTTTATAACTCATCTTTATTGTATAAGCCACTCCATATAATAATCCTATTGTATTTTGATAATCTCCATTTTCCTCGTTAGGGTTTCCTATTCCTCGTACTGCAATATAATTCATTCTTGGTATTTCAACAATACTAGGTTTATTTTTAGGCATATAAAATTCTTTATATTCTTTCTTATAATCAAAAGCCATATCCTTTTTCCTCACTTTCAAAAATAGTATATCAAATAAAATATGACTACGACTTGTCATATTAAATATAATTTTCTATACTTTTTTTCATTTTATCTACAACTATATTTTTTATATGACTAGGTGAAATTATTCTTAACTTTTCCCCAAAGGAAAGTAAATATCCATAGAGCCATTCATTTTCTGGCAGATTGATATTAACTAAATAATTTCCGTTTGGTAATATAGAAATGCAAGATTCATCAAATTCATCATAAACTCTATAAGTTAAACTTTTATCAATTTCTAACTCTAAATTAATCATATCTTTTGGATCAGCATATAAGGTTTCCTTTAATGTTCGATTGTTATTTTCAAAAAATTCATTAGTAACTTTGATATTTTTAATTCTCATAATCTTATACAGTCTATCTTCCTTTTTGTTTGTATCAAAAGCATACAGATACCAACTATTATGTTTAAAGCATAATTTTAATGGTTCAACTTTCTTAATGCCTTTAGTCCCACTTGTATTAAAGTACATAAATTCAATTACATTCATTTCTAATATAGCAGTTTTAATTATTTAAAAATTCTCTTTATGTGCATTTGAATTACCCCATATTCCAAAATCTATATCAAACCAATTTTCATTTTCTTTGTTAAAGACATTTTTTAATTTTTCTAATAAATTAGTATTATCAATTTTTAGTTCACTAATCTCTTGTAATGAAAATAATATACTTTTCTGCTCATTCTCTGTTAGTAAAGTTCTGTCAAATTTATAATTCTCTAGCAACCCAATTCCACCATTTTTTCCTTTGCTCATATATATTGGTATATCAAGTGAACTTAATGTTTCTACATCTCTATATATTGTTCTAATCGAAACCTCAAAGTAATTTGCTAATTCTTTTGCAGTAATCATTCTCTTTGATAATAGTATATATATAATTCCAAATAAACGATTATTTTTCATAAACTCAACTCACTTACAAATGAATAAGAAATTAAACGATGTAAGTTTCAGAAAAAAACTCCACTAGAAGCTCTTGGCAGATAAAACTTACATCGGTTAGTTTAATTGCACAAACTGCGGACTTTCTATGGAGTTTTTAAACTTTATTTCTTATTCTTTTTTTCTTATTTTACTATATTTTCATGAATATATCAATTTTTAAGTTGAAATTTCTATAAAATTTTAGTAAAATAAACATAGAGACCCCCTCCCCAATAAAGAGGCAATTTTGAGAGGGTATGAAATTGTGAATTATTATGCTGGACTAGGTCTTATTAAATGTCCAATACTGCAAACTGGGCATAAATTAAAGTCTTTTCCAGACACTTTCTTTAGTATTTCGAGAGGGGAAATATTTTCTTTAGTTAACACTTTTGTATTTGTGAGTGATTTACAAAGTGTTAATTTTTTCGTTTTATTTCTATTCCCCAATAATCCAAAATGTCGTATCTTCATAAATCTTGGTGGCAATATATGTAGTATGAATCTTCTAATAAATTCATCGACATCTAATATCATTGTTTTCATCTTATCTTTATCTCTATAATCTCGCCATTTAAAAGTTACTTTTCCATTATCTATATTTAATATTCTACTATTTGAAATTGCTACTCTATGAGTATATCTTCCTAAATATTC
>CARBKU010000011.1 GCA_948946035.1 uncultured Clostridia bacterium | reverse complement strand
TGTATTCTATGAACTTTATCATCCAGTCATGGTCTATATGGTCAAAGAAACCTTTGGCATAGAACATTTGAAAAATTTTAATAAATCTTAATAAGTTTTAATAACACTTAAAGGCAGTTAATGCAATAGTTACAGAGATTATTATATTAGATACAAAAAAATAAAAAATCTAATGAATTTCAATAAATTTTATCTGGTAGCATTAAAATTGCATTAGAAAATTTAATGAGTTTTAAAGGATTTTAATAAGCTAAAAAAGAAAATAGCAGTATAAAAATACATAACTAAAAGAGTCAATCGAAAGGTTGGCTTTTTTTAGTGCAAAAAATTATAAGGAGGGAGAAAATTGGAAAATCAAGAAGCAATAGATTATCTAAACAATTTGCAGCAAGGAATGTTTTGTACTGTCAATATACCAATATGCAATAATACGGAAAAAATACCAATTACAGCTATGTATATGGGCAAAGACAAAGAAGGCAGATATAATTTTATTGATACAGGTAGATTCATAATGAGTAAAGAGTTTATTGAAAATAAGGCTATTTCAATAGATAAGAGTTTTGATGAAGATAAAGCTTTTGAGATATACTCTAAAGTTCGTATGCAACCTAATAAAAACAAGAATAAAGAAAGGACAAGGTAAAATAATGAAAGATAATCAAACATTAGAATATCATGAAAAGCAACAATTTAATAGTGAAAATTTACAACAATATGATAATGAGGGGCAAAGATACTTTTTGGCTTACTTATTAAGAAAAGGTTATAATTTAGAAATAAAAGAGAGCAAAATAATTTTCAAAGATATAACATCTGAAGAAAAAGTAAAAGAAATGATAGAACACTATAACAATGATAGTAGAATAGATAACCTTAATGTTAAAAGACAATCTATAAGAGAAGCAAGAGCAATAGGATTAGAAGAATATAGTCAAATAGTAGATAAAAAATTAAGAAGTTTGAATCAAAAGGAAAGGGAAAAACAGAAAGATAATTTTTATAAACAAGTCGACCTAGGTTGATTTGTTTTTTACATAGTCATCATTATTGATGGCTAATTTTTATGAAAGGAGGGTAAAAAGTGTCAAAGTGTAAAGTAATTGCCATAGCTAATCAAAAACGGTGGAGTAGGAAAAACAACTACAACAGCTAATTTAGGAAATGGGCTAGCCAGAAAGGGGAAAAAAGTATTACTAATAGATTTAGATCCACAAGGAGATTTGACAACATCATTGGGTTACAAAAATCAAGACAACATGGAGATAACAATAAAAAATATTATGGAAAAAGTAATACAGGAAAAGCCTATTAGCAAGAATGAAGGAATATTACAAAATGCAGAAGGTGTAAATTTAATGCCTGCTAATATTGAATTGGAAGCACTAGACATATCATTAGTTAAATATATAAATAAGGAAAATATATTGAAACAATATATTGATAATGTTAAAGAAGATTATGATTATATTTTAATTGATTGTAGACCTTCATTAGGACTTCTTACAATAAATGCACTTGCAACAGCTGATAGTGTAATTATTCCAGTTCAAGCTCAATATTTACCTCTTAAAGGAATGACACAGTTAATACAAACAATAGATAAAACTAGAGTACAGATAAACCCAAGACTAAAAATAGATGGAATATTATTGACTATTGCAGATATGAAAACAAATTTAGCAAAGACAACAATAGAAACATTAAGAAATAGTTATGGAAGCAGAATAAAAATATATGACACAGTAATTCCTATGGGAGTAAAAGCAGCCGAAAGTACGATAGAGGGCAAGAGTATATATGCTTATGACAAGAAAAGTAAGCCAGCAGTAGCTTATGAAAATTTTACGGAGGAGGTGTTGAAGAATAGCGAAAAAACTAGAACTAGAGCTGACCAGTGTAGATGAGTTACTAAAGTTTAGCACAAACAAAGGCAAAATAGAAACAGTAGTAATGATACCAATAAAAGATATATCAAATTTTCCAAATCATCCTTTTCAAGTTCGAGATGATGATAAAATGATTGAAACAGTTGCAAGTATAAAAAAATATGGTGTTTTATACCCTGCAATAGTTAGGCAAAAGGAAGATGGAAGCTATGAAATGGTAGCAGGACACAGAAGAAAAAGAGCTTGTCAAATAGCGGAACTAACAGAAATGCCTTGCATAGTTAGAGAACTAACAGATGATGAAGCAACAATTCTTATGGTAGATACGAATGTTCAAAGAGAAGAAATATTACCAAGTGAACGAGCCTTTGCCTTTAAAATGAAACTAGAAGCCATAAAAAGGCAAGGAAAGAGAATTGATTTAACTTCTACACCAACGGTGGAGAAGTTATCAGTTGATATTATAGCCGAAGAATTTGGAATGAGCAGAGAACAAGTAAGAAGATTTGTAAGACTTACAGAGCTAAACAAAGGATTACTAAAAATGGTTGATGAAAAGAAAATTGCATTAAGACCAGCAGTAGAAATTTCATATATGAGTAAACATGATCAAGAAGAATTGCTAGATGTCATTTTATTAAATGAAGCAACACCATCAGAAAAGCAAGCAAAAGATATGAGAGAATTAAGTGAAAAAGGTTTACTAGAAAGAAATAAGATAGAAGAAATATTAAGTGAAGAAAAACCTAATCAAAAAGAACAAATAAAATTTACAGTTGATAAGGTTAGAAACTATTTTCCAAAAGGTTATAGTGTAGAAAAAATGCAACAGATTATGCAAAAACTTTTAGAAGAATATCATATTAGATGGCAAAGAAAACAAAAAGAAATGGCTAGATAATTTGTGTGGGAGTACAAAATGAGAATAATATTTTGATTTGTATATTTGAAAGTAACTAAACATTGTAGTAAAATAAAGAAAAAAAGGAGATGTTTGGTTATGGGTAAAAATAAGAAAATTGTTATTTTAATTACAATATTAGTTATAATAGTATTAGGAATTGCAGGAATATTTATATATAAGAATAGGAAAGTTGATAATATTGTTATTGGGGAAAACAATAAAAATCAAATGCTAGAGAATAATGAATCAGCAAATATAATAAACAATGAAAATATTATTGAGAATACAGTAGAAAACAATGTAGAGCAAAGTAATGCTATTGAAGATAATACAACATCACAAAGTCAAGTAGCAGAAGAAAGTAAAAATGCAGAAAACACACAGACAGTTCAAGAAAAAAATGTAAAGACATTAGCTAAAAAAGAAAATAATAAAACTACAACAACAAATAAACAACCAACAACACAAGAAAAAACACCATCACAACCTCAAAAAAGTGAGCAAAGTTCTAAAAGTGAACAGCCAACAACACCAGTAAAAAATAATGATAATAATTATAAAGAACAAGAAGTTCAAATTGCACCAAAGACAGAATGCAAAGGAAACAATCATAAAGTAGGTGCAGGAAATACTGGAAAATGGTTTGAAACACAAGAACAAGCAGCTGCATATTTCAAAACAGAAATAGCAAAGTGGGGAAAGCAGTGGGAGAATTTTGAAATAACAGATGATGAATATCATAAAAATTGCCCTTATGGGTACGAAGTTTGGACTTGTCCTCAATGTCAAAAATGGACAGTAAACTTCTATTATAATAAATAACAAAATAATAATATTTGATTTAAGAACAGGTTATAAAGACTTGTTCTTTTTTTCGTTAAAAGGAGGAAAATTTAATGTTAAAAGCAAAGAAGTTAAAGAAAATTATAGCTTTAATGTTTATAGCAATCACATTGTTAAGCACAGCACAACCTATTTTTGCAGTAACAGATAGTGGTAGTGGAAAATGGACAGCAGGACAATGGGATTCTAATGTTTATACAACAGATAATAAGTCAAATTTAGGAATGCTTATGAGAAGATTAGTAAATACCACAACAGGAGAAAAAATCACAGTATTTTGTGCAGAACATGGTGTAAATTCACAAACAGGAACAGTAGAAACAGGCACACATAATGCACCAACAGATCCTAAATTAAAAAGAGCTTGTAAGGTAGCTTTCTTTGGGTGGTATCAAAAATATGGTAATTATTGCATTGATGGTGGAATAATGGCAGCAGATATGAACTCAAGAAAAATGGATTATGTATTTACACAACAAATGATATGGTCAACATTAGGACAAAGTAGTGCTACTTTTAGAAATGCAAGTATTCAAAGCCAATATGAAGCATTTAGAGCAGATATTAACGCAAAAATTGATAATATGGAAAGAAAACCAAGTTTTTGCAATGAAACAATAACAGTTGAAGTAGGTCAAACACAAACACTTACAGACTTAAATAATGTATTAGGACAATATGTTAGTTTTGACAAAACAATAGATGGAATAAGAGTAACACATAACAAAGGAGAAAATACATTAAATATTACAGCAAATGAAGATTGCACAAAGGAAGCAATAAGAATATCAGAAAATACTATGTATGATTGGGGTGTTATCAAAGAAGAAACACACAACCAACATTCAACAGTATATTTTACTTTTAGAGATGGAGTACAAAATCAATTATACTCTTTGAATTATAATGATCCAGTAACAATGTCTTTAAGTTTAAAAATAAATCTTTTAGGAAATTTAGAGTTAAGTAAATTAAACACTAATGGGGATTTAGTTGATGGAGCAGTATTTAATGTAACAGGAGAAAATGGATTTAATCGTGATGTAACAGTAACAAATGGAAAAATTAAGTTAGAAAAATTAAGAAAAGGAACTTACTATATAAGAGAAAAATCAAGTCCAACAGGTTATTTGCTAAACACAGAAACTTATACAGCAGAAGTAAAACCTAATCAAACAACAGAGCAAGCAATAGTAAATACAGAGCCAACAGCAGAAATTACAGTAACAAAAACAAATACAAATGGAGATAAAGTACAAGGAGCAAAATTTCAAATAATTGCTAATGAAGATATATACAATGTTGCCAGAACAGTAAAACATCACTCAAAAGGAGATGTAGTAGCAACTATTACAACCAATAGTGTAGGAGTTGCAAGCAAATCAAATTTGCCACTTGGAAAATATAAAATTAAGGAAATTGAAGTGCCAACAGGTTACTTATTAAATACTGAACAAAAGGAAGTTGCCTTAAGATATAAAGACCAAAACACAAATGTTATATTTGGAAGTGTTACAGTAGAAAATACAGAGCCAACAGGAAATTTAATTATTGAAAAGACAGATAAAGAAACAGGAAATAAAAATAGAGTAGATAAAAAATCACATCACGGAGATGCGACACTTAAAGGAACTGAATATACTTTATATGCAAAAGAAAGAATAACAAATGTTGCAGGAACAATAAAATATTTTGACAAAGACGAACAAATAGCGACATTTACTTTCAATGAATATGGAGTAGCTAGTATAAAAATAACAAACAATAATACACCTGCAAAAATAAGTGTAGATGGAACAAAACTAACAGGACTACCAATGGGAAAATATTATGCAAAAGAAACCATAGTACCAACAGGTTATATGCCAGATACAAAAGTGTATGATTATACATTTTCATATAGAGATATGAATACAAAAGTTATAGAAGTAGCAGGAACAGTTACAAATACAGTAGAAAAAGCACCTTTTGAAGTAATCAAAGTTAGCACAAATGAAAATGCAACAGCAGAAACAGTAGCAAATGCAGAATTTACAGCTATACTTTCAAAATATGTTGATTATTACGGAAGTTTTGATGAAGCAAAGAAACATTTAAACGAATTTGCGACAGATGAATATTCAATATTTAGAACAGGAACTAATGGACATGGAATTTCTGGACTTTTAGCTTATGGAGAATATACAGTAAATGAAACTTATACACCATCTCCAGAGATAACAACAGTTGAACAATTCTATGTAACAATAGATAAAGACAGTAAAACACCAGTTAAAGAACTTGTTGAAAATGATTTGCCATTTGAGGCATATATAAAAATGCAAAAACAAGATAAAAAGACAGGAAAATTTGTAACTTATTCTAATGCAACATTTGAATTATACAGATTAAATGAAGATACAAACAAATGGAAACAAGTACAATGTAAAATTAGCGATAAATATTATAAAACTTGGACTACAAACAGCGAGGGAATTGCAAAAACAGAAACAAAGTTAGAAGCAGGAAAGTATAAATTAACTGAAATAAAAATTCCAACAGGATTTATACAATTAGATGAAGAATTAACTTTTAAAGTAGATAACAGAAACTCTACACTAAATTATGATAAAGAATGGGATGCTTGGATTACAGTAACAGTAAAAAATGAGCAACCAACAGGAACACTAAAATTAAATAAAAAAGTAGAATTAAGAGAAGATATGGACAAAACAATGATAAAAGATATTGACTTTACAAAAATATCTTTTGAATTAGTAGCAGATGAAAAAATAATTGATTATGCTGACGGATCTACTATATATGAAAAAGGAAAAGTAGTAGGGAAATATAATCTAAAAGCTGATGGAACATTGACAGTTTCAAATTTACCAATGGGCAAATATCACTTAAAAGAACTAACAACAATAGATGGAGCAGTGTTAGATAAAACAGAATACGAAGTAATATTTGAACAAAAAGATACAGTAACAAAAGAATATGTTGTAGAGAAAGATATTGAAAATAAAACAACAGCAATAGAAATTAGCAAAACAGATATAACAGGAGAAAAAGAGTTAGTTGGTGCAAAACTAACTGTTACAGACGAAAATAACGAAGTTATTGATAGTTGGGTATCTACTGAAAAAACTCACAAAATAGAAGGTTTAGTTGTAGGAAAAGAATATACACTAAAAGAAGAAATAGCACCAAATGGATTTGTGGTAGCAACAGAAATCAAATTCAAAGTAGAAAATACAGCAGAGATTCAAAAAGTAACAATGATAGACAAAGTAGTAACAATGACAAAACAAGATATTGGTGGAAATGAAATTGAAGGAGCAGAACTTCAAGTTATTGATGAAGATAATAATGTAGTTGATGAGTGGACATCTACAAAAGAGCCACATAGAATTAACAATTTAGTAGAAGGAAAAACTTATACACTTATTGAACAATATGCACCAGATGGATTTGTTATATCAAATGAAATCACATTTACTGTAACTACTGATAAAGAAACACAAGAAGTGAAAATGATAGATAAAGTCGTAGAAATATCAAAACAAGATATTGCAGGAAACGAACTAGAGGGAGCTACTTTAGTTGTTACTAGCACAAAAACAAAGAATATTGTAGACAAATGGGTTTCTGGTAAAGAGCCACACAAAGTAAATGGTCTTATAGAAAATGAAGAATATATACTACACGAAGAAATTGTCGTTAATGGATATGTAAAAGCTACTGATGTGAAATTCACAGTAACAAGTGATAAAGAAACTCAAAAAGTAATAATGATAGACAAAATATTAGAAGTTGTAAAAACAGATCTAGTAACAGGCGAAGAAATTGAGGGAGCAGAATTAAAAGTAATTGACGAAGATGGCAATGTAATAGATGAATGGACATCTACAAAAGAGCCACATAAAGTAGTTGGATTAGAAGAAAACAAAAAATACAAATTAGTTGAAATTACTGCACCTTATGGCTATGAAAATACAGAAGAAATCGAGTTTTTTGTAAGTGAAGATAAAGAAACACAAAGAGTAGAAATGAAAGATATGCCTATTCTTCAAGATATTAAATTAGTAAAAATTGATAGTAATACAAAAGAAGTAATAAAAGATAAATTTATCTTCGGAATATATGAAGATGCAGAATGCACAAAACTTATAAAAGAAGTAAAATCAGACAAAGAAAATGGAACAGTTTTATTTGAAGATTTGCGTTATGGAATTTATTATATTAAGGAAATTGCTGCACCAAAGGGTTATGTATTATCAGATAAAGTAATCAAAGTTGAAATGAATGACAAAGGAACATTTATTGATAATGAAAAAGTAGAAAGCGAAGATTCAACATATACTTTTGAATTTGAAAATGTACCAGTAGATACACCAAAAACAGGAGATAATAGTAACTTAAAACTATATGTAGGTTTATTAGGATTATCTATACTTGCATTAGCTAGTGTGGGAGTACACGAATATAAAAAGAGAAAATCAGTAAATAAAAAATAGACCAATAACAAGGTGGCTTTAATTAGCCACCTTAATTCAATTTAAGGAGGAATTATAATGCCACAATATACACTAACACAAAGTGTAAAGACATTGGAAAAATTATTTGAAAACAATATAGATTCAGAACAAAAAATAAAAGCCTTAAAATGGGAAGATTTGAAACAGTTTAGCCCTGTTGAAAAAAGTTTTATTATGGATTTAAAAGAAGCAGTAGCAAAGAAAAATGTAATAGGATTTTTAGCAGGAAAAGAGGAAACAGAAAGGAGATAACTATGATAGAACATTATAAAAAGCCATCAGTAAAATTCATTGTAAATAAAGGAAATTTTAATAAACTAATGGCATTACTTGCATTTCAAGAAGAAAATATTGTAACAGAAGAATGGAAAGAAAAAGCAAGAAACCTACAAGATTTATTATTAAGATATTCTATACCACAAAAAGATGAAGAGGGAGAAATATCTATAATAGACATTGGACTATTCCAAAAAGAAGCAGCAGAACTAATAGTTTTATTACTTTCTGCATTTGATAATGTATTAAAAGTAGATGAAGATTATACAAGGAAAATGAAAAGACAATAATGTAGAGGAGGAATAGTTTGGGAAAAATAACAGAAACAAGACAACTCTATAAAGAAGTTATAAATGAACTTTCACAAAGTACAGAAAATTGGAGAAAGTTTTTAGATAGCAGTTCATGGAATTTCAAATATGATTTTGATGACCAAATTCTTATATATGCACAGCGACCAGATGCAAGAGCTTGTGCAACTATGCAAGAGTGGAATAAAAAAGTAGTACCACATAGATGGGTAAATAGTGGAGCAAAGCCAATATATGTATTCGATAAAAATCCGTATAGTGAATATCCATTTAAGTTAGTATTTGACTTATCAGATACTAACAACTATAATAATACAAAATACAAATTGTGGTCTATAAAACAAGAATATGAAGAAGATATAATTGAAAGTTTAGAAGCAAATTTTGGAGATATAGGCTCAAAAGAAAACTTATCACAAGCTATAATTTCAGCAAGTTATAATATGGTGGTAGATAATATAGAAGATTATTTTACATCAATTATAAAAAACAAGAAAAACTCAATGCTTGAAACTGTATCAGATGATGAAATAAAAACTATGCTTATTACCACTACATGGGCAAGTGTAAGTTATATGATGATGACTAGATGTGGAATAAATGCAAAAGAGCAAATACAAGAGCAAGAGTTATCATATATAAAATACTTTAATAACCAAGAAGTTATAACAACATTAGGTGCAAGTGTAAGTGATATAGCAGAAATGGGTTTGAGAGAAATTGCAAGGACAGTTGCAAATCTACAAAAAAGTGAAAAATTAAAAAATCGTACAATAGAAAAATTTGATAAAGAGATGTATTCTAATGATAATGAAAAAATCAAAGGAGGAAAAGAAGATGGTAGAGAAAATAGAGTACACGAAACAAGGGGATTATTATATGCCCAACCTAGTAATGGAGAAAGAGAAGATACCAGCAAGAAAATACGCTCTGATGAGATACAATTATCTAAAGAATCACAAAAACCACGAGTTGACAATATTAGTAATGAACAAGAAACTAGCACAACACTTGACACAAGTACAGGAACAAGTGAGCCAGAGAGTGGAAGAATTGGTAGAGATGATGAAGAAACAACAAGGAATAACAGAAGAATTGAAAGCCAAAGACCAAATGACATGGGTAGGATTCATGAACAACATCAAAGCGACAGCAGAGGAGATGGCAGCGAACGAAATAATTTACATTTAGAAGATAATTCATCACAAAGAAGAATATTAACTAAAGAAGAACAAGAAACAGACAAAGACTATTTACAAGACAAATATGTAAGTGCATTATTAAGTAAGGTTCAAACATTGAAAATAAGTAGAAATGATATTAAGGAATTTTACAAAACACATTTAGATATAATAGATAGAACAGAATATATAAAAAAAGCCTTTGATGATGCCTATACAGAAATTGTAATTGATGATGTGAGATTAGGTTATAAAGCCTATGAGAATGTTCTACATTTATGGAAAGATGATTATTTGAATAGGACAGCAGAAGTATATTATAAATGGGAAATGGTAGCAGAATATATTGAAGGACTTATATTAGTAAATGAATTTAATGATTTGCATAAACCAGTTCCAAGTTATGATGACCAAATGAAAATATTACAAGTAGAAGCAGAAGATGCTCCTGCTTTTTCTTTTACACAAGAGCTAATTGATTATGCTTTACAAGGTGGAAGTAATATTCAAGAAAGCAAAATGAGAATATATCATCAATTTGAAACAAGCCTTTCTAGTCAAGAAAATATTAAGTTTTTAAAGAATGAGTATGGATGGGGTGGTAGTAGTTCGATTCATACTGGAACAAGAGTGGGTATAGACTTTGATGGAACAGGAATAAAACTGCATAGAGGTTATGGAGATAATGATCCTAAAATTACATTACCATGGAATAAAGTAGAAAAAAGAATAAGTGAGTTAATAAAACTTGATAGATACTTAAATGATAAGGAAAAAGCAGAATATTCTAATTGGCTAAAAAAACAAGACCAAGAAAAAGAATTAAGAGAAGCAGAAGAGAAACTAGAAAATCAAGCAGAACAACAAGAGTATGAGCTTGCCAAAAGAGTATATTCATTTGTTAAGCCATCAGATTTATATAATTATCCAGATGATACAGCAGCTTTAAACACAGATGAAGAAAATATTGAAATAGTAAAATCAGATATAAGTGATACGAGAAATGTAAATGACTATGTAAATGCTTTAAATAAAATAAGAGAAAATATTGCAGATACAGACTCACAAAAACATGAACTAGATGTGATAATATCAATATTAGAGAAAAGAGTTCCACATTATGAATATCATTTAGGAGATACAGTCTATATTGGTGCAGATAAGTATGAAATTGCAGGTATAAAGGACAATGTAGTAACCTTAATTGACACAAAATTTCCTATATTAAATAAAACAATGAGCTTTGATGAATTTGAAAGAAAAGTCAAAGATAATTATTCAAATGACCATTTAATTGTAAAAGAACAAGAAGAAAATACAATAGAAGTAAATAGTTATAAAGAACAAACACTAGAACAAGACTTGTATGACTTTTACAATACTTATGATATAGAAGATCTTAATGAAGTACCAATAGAACAAATTAGAGATGATTTAAAAAATTCGGAATCTATACAACAAACAATACAATATCTAAAAGAAATATTAAAACAAGAAAATGAAGTAAATGATTTTACAAATGATTTAGAAGAAATCATAAAAAAATTAGAAGTAGAATATGAAAGAAAAGTAGAAAAACAAGAAACTCAAAAAGAAGAGATAGTACAGCAAGAAACAGAAGAACAACAAGGAGAAAATAAGAAGCAAGTTGAACAAGAAAAGCCATACAAAGTAGGGCAAGAGGTTTATTTAGAATCTGATAGAAAATATAGAATTGACAATATTGATTTAGAAAAAGATACAATAAGTCTATTAGACCTACAAATACCTATGCCTATATTTAGAGAAGAAAGTATCTTAACCTTTGAAAATTTATATAATCAAAATGAGAGAAACTTCCCAAAACAAGATATTAAGCCTAATTTTGTAAGAACTAAAAACAAAATTCAAGACTTTGTATTGCACCCAGAAGTAGAACTAGAAGATAGAAATAATTATAAAATTACAGATAATGATTTAGGAATAGGAACGCCTAGAGAAAAGTTTGAGAGAAATATTGCAGCAATTAAAGTATTAAAAAAGTGTGAAGAGGAAAATAGGTATGCGACTCCAGAAGAACAGGAAATTATGTCAAAATATGTCGGATGGGGTGGCTTACAACAAGCATTTAAAGAAGATGATAGCAGTTGGTCAAATGAATATAAAACATTAAAAGAATTATTAAATGATGAGGAATATAAAAATGCTAGAAGTTCTGTACTAACAGCATTTTACACACCACCAATAGTAATCAATTCAATGTATGAAATACTACAAAATATGGGATTAAAAGAAGCAAATATATTAGAGCCATCATGTGGTGTTGGAAATTTTTTTGGAATGCTACCAACACAATTAAAAGAATGTAAAATGTATGGTGTTGAGCTTGATTCTATATCTGGAAGAATAGCACAACAGTTATATCAAAGGTCTACAATAGCAGTAAATGCCTATGAAAAAGTAGAATTACCAGATAGCTTTTTTGATGTAGCAGTTGGAAATGTGCCATTTGATGAATATAAGCCAAACGATAAACGATATAATAAAAACAAATTTCTAACACATGACTATTTTTTCGCAAAAACATTGGACAAGATTAGACCACGGAGGAGTTATTGCTTTTATTACCTCAAAAGGAACAATGGACAAAAAGAATTCAGAAGTTAGAAAATATATTGCACAGAGAGCAGAGCTATTAGGAGCAATAAGACTACCTAATAACACATTTACCAAAAATGCAGGAACAAAAGTAACTTCAGATATACTATTCTTGAAAAAAAGAGAAAATATGACAGACATTATGCCAGACTGGGTTTATTTAGATACTGACAAAAATGGTATTACAATGAATAAATATTTTGTCGATAATCCAGACATGATATTAGGAACAATGGGAACAGAGCCTACACAATATGGCAGACCAGATTCGACTTGTAAACCTTATGAGGGAATAGAATTAAAGACTTTATTAGATGAAGCAAAAGAAAAGATAACTGGAGAAATTACAGAATACGAAATAGGAGATATTGAAGAAAGAGAAGAAACAATGCTCCCAGCAGATCCTTCTGTAAAAAACTTTTCTTATACCATTATTGATGGAAAAGTATATTTTAGAGAAAATAGCGTAATGGCAGAACAAGACTTACCAATTACTACAATAAGCAGAATAAAAGGAATGATAGAACTTCGAGATTGTGTCAGAGATTTAATAGATCTACAAACAGAAGATTATCCAGAAGAAAATATTAAAATAGCACAAGCAAAATTGAATAGAATGTATGACAACTATGTTAAGAAATATGGAATTATCAATAGTAGAGGAAATCGTTTAGCATTTGAAGCAGATAGTAGCTACTATTTACTATGTTCATTAGAAGTAATGGACAGTGAGGGTAGGTTTGTACGAAAAGCTGATATGTTCTCAAAAAGAACTATCAAAGCATATAAGGAAATAACAAGTGTTGATACTGCAAATGAAGCACTAATTGTATCACTATCAGAAAAAGCATCTGTTGATTTAGAATATATGTCAAAACTTACAAACAAAACACAAGAAGAGTTAGTAAAAGAACTAGATGGTATTATTTATAAACTTCCTATGGAAAATAATAAATATGTAACGAGTGATGAATATCTTTCAGGAAATATAAGAGAAAAACTAAAAATGGCAGAAGCATCAGTTGGAATGCACCCAGAATTTGCAACTAATATAGAAGCATTAAAACAAGTAATGCCAAAGGATTTGACAGCCAATGAAATTGGAATAAAGTTAGGAGCAACATGGATACCAACAGAGATTATTGATAAATTTATGTATGAATTGTTAGAAACTCCAAATCATGCACAATGGAACATGAAAGTGAAATTTAGTGAGTATAATTCACAATGGTATATAACAAGCAAAAATTATGATTATTCAAATGTAAAAGCGAATAAAACCTATGGAACAAATAGAGTAAATGCTTATGAAATTATTGAAAAAACATTGAATTTAAAAGATGTGAAAGTATTTGATACTGTAACAGATCTTGATGGAAACAAAAAAAGAGAATTTAATGCAAAAGAAACAGCTATTGCACAAGCAAAGCAAGACCAAATTAAGCAAGCATTTGAAGATTGGATTTTTAATGATGTAGAAAGAAGAGAACGATTAGTAAGGTTATATAATGACAAATTCAATAGCATTAGACCTCGTGAATACGACGGAAGCCATTTGAATTTTGTAGGTATGAATCCAGAGATAAAATTAAGAACACATCAACAAAATGCCATTGCTCACATTTTGTATGGAAGAAATACACTGTTAGCACATGAGGTACGGAGCAGGAAAGACCTTTGAAATGGTTGCACGGTGCTATGGAGAGTAAAAGACTTGGACTTTGTAACAAGTCTATTTTTGTTGTTCCAAACCACATCATTGAACAATTCGCAGCAGAATTTTTACAATTATATCCTTCAGCAAACATTATGGTAGCAACTAAAAAAGACTTTGCAACAGCTAACAGAAAAAAGTTTTGTTCTCGTATTGCTACTGGAGATTTTGATGCAGTAATCATACGGACATTCGCAATTTGAAAAAATCCCTATGTCAATCGAAAGACAGCAACAGCTAATTGAAAAGCAAATTGCAGATATTATAGCAGGAATAGCACAAGCTAAAAGAGATAAGGCAGAAAACTTTACTATAAAACAAATGGAAAAAACAAGACGAGGGTTAGAAAGCAAACTTGAGAAATTAAATTCACAAACAAGAAAAGATGATGTAATCAACTTTGAACAGTTAGGAATAGATAAAATATTTGTAGATGAAGCACACAATTACAAGAATTTATTTTTATATACTAAAATGAACAATGTAGGTGGAATTTCACAGACAGATGCACAAAAGAGTAGCGATTTATATATGAAATGTCGTTATATGGATGAGATAACAGATGGTAGAGGGGTTGTATTTGCAACAGGTACTCCCGTTTCAAATAGTATGGTGGAACTTTATACTATGCAACGATATTTACAATATAACGATTTAAGAAAAATGGGACTTGAACACTTTGATAATTGGGCAAGTATATTTGGAGAAACAGTAACAGCAATGGAACTTTCGCCAGAACGGAACAAGTTATAGAAGTAAAACAAGATTCTCAAAATTTCATAATTTACCAGAGTTAATGAGTTTATTCAAAGAAGTTGCAGATATTCAAACTGCTGATACTTTAAATTTACCTACACCAGAAGTAGTAAGGCATGATGAAATAGTAAAACCTAGTCAAATGCAACAAGATATGGTAGAAGAGTTAGGAGAAAGAGCAGAAGCTATTAGAAAAGGTAGTGTAGATCCTAGCGAAGATAATATGTTGAAGATTACCAATGAGGGAAGAAAACTTGCGTTAGACCAAAGACTTATGAATGAAATGCTAGAAGATAATGAAAATGGAAAAGTTGGAGTATGTGCAAATAATATCTATAAAATATGGGAAGAAAATAAAGAACAAAAACTAACACAATTAGTATTTTGTGATTTATCAACGCCAAAACAATTTGAAGAAAAATTTGATGATGAGGGTAACTATGTATTTACTGATGTTTATAATGATTTAAGAAGAAAGTTAGTATTAAAAGGTATTCCACGAGAAGAAATTGCCTTTATACATGAAGCAGATAATGAAACTAAAAAGAAAGAATTATTTGCTAAAGTAAGAAAAGGCGAAATTAGAGTGTTAATGGGAAGTACAAGCAAAATGGGTGCAGGTACGAATGTGCAAGATAAAATAATTGCTTTGCACCATTTAGACACACCATATAGACCTGCCGACTTAACACAGAGAAATGGTAGAGGAGTAAGACAAGGAAATCAAAATAAGCAAGTTCATATATATACCTATGTAACAGAAAAAACATTTGATGCTTACTTATTTCAAATGTTAGAGAGAAAGCAAGGCTTTATTTCACAAATTATGACTTCAAAGACTCCAGATAGAACAGCAGATGATATAGATGAAACAGCATTGAGCTATGGAGAAATTAAGGCTTTAGCAACAGGAAATAAATATATATTAGAAAAGACACAGTTAGATTCAGAAGTTGCAAAATTAAAAATAGTAAGACAAAGTTATCAAAGCCAGATTTATGATTTAGAAGATAAAATTGCAAGATCGTATCCAAATCAAATAAAAGAGATACAAGAAAAGGTCAATGCACTAGAAGCTGATGTCAAGCAGCTAGAAGATAACACAATACCAAATGAAGATGGATTTTCTAAAATGATAATTAAAGGAATTGAATATACTGATAAAGAGCAAGCAGGAAAAGCAATACTAGAAGTTTGCAAATCAAAATCAAATCCAGATATTGAAGATATAGGAGAATATAGGGGATTTAGATTAGAACTTGGTTTTAATTCAGTAGAAAAGAAATTTACTATGACTATGAGAAATAAATATAGTTATAGTATTTTTTTAGGTAGTGATACTTTTGGTAATATTACAAGAATAAATAATGCACTAGAAGCAATAAAAGATAAGATTCCAGATGCAAAGTTGAGAATAGAAGATATTGAAAAGCAACTTGAAACAGCAAAAATAGAAGTTCAAAAGCCATTTCCAAAAGAAGAAGAACTAAAAGAAAAAATGAAAAAACTTGAAGAATTAAATATTTTATTAAAACTAGATGAAAAAGAAAAACAAGTATTAGACACATCAAATGATGAAATAGAAGATAATGAAAAAGATAAAAACAAAGATCATGAAAGATAATTTATAAGTAAAAATATTTAGAAATTATTTATTTTTAGAAAGAAAAGAGGTTAAAAATGTTATCAAA
>CARBKU010000010.1 GCA_948946035.1 uncultured Clostridia bacterium | reverse complement strand
AGATGAAATAAAGCTATATCATATTGTATGTAATATATCTAAAATATGTAAAAATTACTTTTATGAAAGAAAATATCTTCCTAAAGATTATTGGTCTATTGATGATGTAGTCAAACTAATTTCTGCATCTTCAATAGAATTAAAAAAACAATACAATATAATGAAAAAGAATAGCAAATAGAAAGTATAAGATAAGCAGACTATAAAGGTCTGTATTTTTTGTTTTGGGAGGTGCTATATATGCCTTATATACCACCAGAAATAGTAAAAAAAGCAGAAGAAATGGACTTATTAACTTACTTGCAAAACTATGAGCCAGATGAATTAGTAAAGATAGGAAACGGAACATATACCACAAAAACACACGATAGTATGAGAATAAGTAATGGATTATGGAATTGGTTTTCAGAGGGTATAGGTGGAAAAAATGCTGTTTCTTATCTAATGAAAGTAAAAAAATATTCTTTTTTAGAAGCTATACAAACAATTATAGGCAATATAAATATTAAGCAGCCTGTAATTTATAAAGAAGAAAAACAAGAAAACATTGTATTAGTTTTACCAACAAAATCAAATAATTGTGATCGTGCAAAAAGATATTTAACGAGTAGGGGAATTGCCCACGAGATAATAAAAGAGTGCATAGAAAACAATTTGATTTATGAAAGTGAGCCTAATCACAATGTTGTTTTTATAGGTGTAGATGATGAAAATTGTCCAAAGTATGCTTTTTATAGAGGTACAAACGATACAAGATTTATGGGAGAATCGAAAGGAAGCGATAAAGCATATACCTTTAGATTAAAGGCAAAAACAGAAAGTAATAGAGTACATTTATTTGAAAGTGCTATTGATTTATTATCTTATGCAACATTATTAAAAATGAAAAATATAGACTGGCATAGAGAAAATATGATTTCACTTGCAGGTGTAAATACCCCATCAAAGACAAGTGATAATAATAAAACACCAATAGCAATAAAAGAATTTTTAGAGAAAAATCCTAACATAAATGAAATACATTTGCATTTAGATAATGATGAAGTTGGAAGAAATGCAAGCATAGCTTTACAAGAAACACTATCAAAAAATTATAAAGTTTTAGATAGACCTGCACCATTAGGAAAGGACTGTAATGATTATTTACGATATATGTTAGGTATAAAAAAGTTGAATAAAACTACAAAAGAAAAGGTATGCGAAGTAGCAAGATAAAGTAAAAAATGGAGGAAAAAACAAACATGAATAAATATAAAATTGAATTTAAGCAAACATTTAAGAAAGAAGTAACAGTATATGCAGATGATGAAAGTGCAGCAATGAATATTGTAGAACAAACTTTTTTGAAAACAGATTTGCTTGATGATTCTACAAGAGATTTAGAAAAAATTGAAACAAAAATTATTGAAAAAAACAATGAAAAAGTTGAAAATAATTTTACAAATTTAGAAGAAAATCAGATAACTTTAGACAAAGAAGATCTTGAATATCTTGACAGATTAGCAGATGAAGTAGAGGGAGATTTAAACGAAATAAAAGATATTTTATTTAAAAACGAAGATAATTTAGAAGGAATTGACATTATAAAACTTAATGAGTTAGAAGATGAAATGGAAGAAAAGTTAGATGAAATTAGAGAGGTTATAGTAGAAATTAAGGAAGAAAATTTATAAATTTTGCCTAAAAATATAACAAAATAATATGTAGTTTTATTTTAGCTTATTTTAGAAATGTAAAAATGATGTCCTAGCAAGCACTGCATTTGTACTCCCGCACAAATGCAAAATGTGGGGAAACCCCAAACCCCATAAAAATGATATTAGGAAGAGGTGTATAATTTTTATTTGAGAACAAGAGATATAAAAAAACAAGTATGGCTAAATGAAGAAGAAACAAAAGCACTAAAACAAAAAGCGAAGAAAGCAGGACTTAATGAAAGTGCTTATATAAGAAATCT
This sequence comes from uncultured Clostridia bacterium, assembly GCA_948946035.1. GTDB lineage: Bacteria > Bacillota > Clostridia > TANB77 > CAG-508 > CAG-269. Next base: position 14,976 of record CARBKU010000010.1, on the reverse strand, counting down.
TATTATGGGATACAAACCAAAAGAACAACCAACAGAAAATATGTATGAAATAATAAAACAATTAAAACTTGTTGGAATAAACTTAAACCAAATTGCAAGGAAAGCAAATGCTTTAGATATAGTTGATGCACCATTTTATAAAAAGGTTTATGAAAAATGGAATAGACTATCGGAAGATATAAAAAAAGAATTTTTAGATATGGAAAAGTAAAATGGCTACAACAAAAATAAAAGCAATAAAAAAAAGACTTGATCATGTAATTGTTTACACTACTAATCCAAGTAAAACAAGCAAAGAAAGATATAGTGAACTTCATAATGTTATTGAGTATGCAAAGGCTTCATATAAAACAGAAGAACAATTATATGTTACTGCAATAAATTGTGATAAAGATTCTATACATGAAGATATGATGAGAACAAAAAGGAGATATAGTAAAACAAATGGTGTTTTAGGTTATCATGCTTTTCAGTCTTTTGCAAAAGGAGAGGTTACACCAGAAATTGCTCACGAGATAGGTGTAAAATTAGCAAATGAATTATGGGGAGATAAATATGAAGTTGTTGTTACTACACATCTAAATACAGAACATATACACAATCACTTCTGTTTAAATTCGGTTTCATTTAAAGATGGAAAAAAATATCATGACTGTCATGAAACTTATGCCTTAATGAGAGAAACATCAGATAGACTTTGTGAAGAATATAAGTTAAGTGTGATACAAGAAAAGCAATGTCCAAAAAGTAAAATAGATTATAGAAATTTTTATAAATCAGAAGTAAAAAAATCTAATCATCATACTATTGCAAAAGAAGATATTGATTATGCAATAGGACAAGCATACTCATATAAAGACTTTTTATCTATATTAAATAAAATGGATTATATAGTAGAAAATCGTTATGGAAAATTAAGTGTTAGAAAAGAGCCATATAAAAAGAATATAAGAATAGAGAGAGCCTTTGGAGATGACTATAAAATTGAAAATATTGAAAAAAGAATTTATGAAACACAAGCAATTAGAGAGCCATTTCCAGAAGCAAGAGCAAATCATAAAAGATATAAAATGGTAAAAAAGCAAAATCTAAAAAATAGAAAAAAGGCTAAAGGAATAAAAGCATTATACTTGCATTATTGTTTCTTATTAAAAGTGTATCCAAAAAATAAGAAGATGAAAAAACAATATTCAAAAGAACTGCGAGAAGAAATAAAAAAGATGGATAAAATTTCAAAAGAAGCAAGGCTTTTGTGCAGAAAAAACATTCAATCTGCCCAAGAGCTTTTAGCATATAAGAAATCACTTATATTAGATAGAAAAGAAAACAAGTCAAAAGTAGAAAATTTATGGAAGAAAAATAGAAAAGCTACTAATGAAAGTGATAAACAAAAAAACTATGAAGAAATAAAAATGCTTCAGAGTGAAATAAAAAAAATAAATGAAGAAATTGATTTAATAGAAGATATTGAAACAAGAACACCAAAGATAAAGGAAACTATTGATGAAGCAGAAAATAGAAATCAAGATAAAGAAAAGGAGAAAGAAAATAGTGAGTATATCAAGTGATTCAGCAGAACAAACCATTAGACTAACACTAGAAGGAATGGAAATAGTTGCAAAAATAAGTGGTGCAGCTGCGAAAAATATTGCTGTTGCATTATATACTATATCACAAGATAGAAAAAAAGTATCTAAAGGAAAGACTAGATTAACCAATATGCTAAAAAGTGATAATGAATTAAAGATATTTTCAGTTAAAAAAGAAGATTTAAAGACTTTCTGTCATGAAGCTAAAAGATATGGAATACAATTCTGTGTTTTAGCAGACAAATCCAATAAAGGAAAGAAAAAAAATCAAAAAAATGAAAAGAACGGCATTGATGAGGTTAATAAAGACAATAAAGTTAATGAAAAAGAAACAGCAGAAAATGATGTAGTAGATATTATCGTTAGGGCAAAAGATGCACCACAAGTAAACAGAGTAATAGAAAGGTATAAGTTGTGTACTTTTGACAAAGCATCAATTCAAACAGAAATTGAAAAGGAAAAAGTTGCTAATAAAAACGAAAAAGATTTGTCAGATAATGCACCAGATATAGGAGAGGAAAGAACACAAGTAAATGAAGCTATGGTAGATGATATTTTTTCTAAACCAAGGGAAAATGAAAATCAAAACCCCGAAGTAGCAAAAACGGAAAAAAACCCTCCGTCAAAGCCATCCTTGAAGAGCAAAAACAATTCCGAGGGGGTTACTAAACCTGCACAAAAAGAATCTGTTAAGAAGAAATTAAAAGAAGCAGAAGCAGAGTTAAAGGTTGAAACGGAATTGAAGAATGCTCAAAAATCGAAAGAAAGTATTATGGTAGAAATGCCACAAGTACAAACACCAAAAATAGAAATAGGAAATAAGGAAAGGGGTAAATGAACATGGGAGAATTAGACCAAGTATTTGATAATTATAGCAAGAAAAATCGACAATATAATAAAGAAGAATGGATTGAATATAAAAAACAAGAAAAACAAGGAGTATATGCACTAATTGATACAACAGCAGAAAAGATCGTACAAGATGGGCAAGAATTTAAGAAATATTTAGATACTCAAAGTAAGTTTGAGCAATATTCAGTAGGAAATAGTTTACTAATAACAGCACAAATGCCAGAAGCAACAGTTTTAAGAGATTATGATAGTTGGACAAATGTAGGTGGCTTTCCAAAGAAAAATCGTAAAAATGATATAAAAATATTAGAGCCAGCAGATTCTTATATGAGAGAAGATGGAACAAAGGCAACAAATTATAATGTAAAATACTTAACTGATATATCACAAGTTAGTATAAGAAAGAAACCAAATCCTATAATGAGATATGATAATAAATTATTATTAAGAGTATTTTTAAATAGTAGCCAAGCAAAGGTAGAAGTAGTAAATGAAATACCAAATACAGATAGAAGTGCATTGTATGATTCAGAAAAAGATGTATTATATATTGCAAGAGGTGCAGAAGCACCACAAATTTTCCATGAAGTAACACAAGAGCTTGCAAAACAAGAAATAGGAGAAAATACAGAATTAGATGCTTTCAAAGCTAATTGTGTATCTTATATGGTTTGCAAAAAATATGGCATAGATGTTTCAAATTATAATGTAACAGATATTCCTTATGAACTAAAGGAATTATCAGCAAAGGAAATAAGAGAAGAATTAGAGCCAATTCATGATGCAATGGAAAATATAAGTGGAAGAACAAGTCATTGTATAGAACTACTTGCAAAACAAAGTAGAGAAAAAGAACAAGCAAGATAGGAGAAAAATGTATTGGAAGAACAAAGAGTAGTAATGTTAAATAAGTACGAATATGGAATGATAATAAATTCCCTTAACGAACTTCGTACGAAGTTAATAAGAGAAAACAAATCAACAGAGTTTGTAAATGAATTATTATTAAGACTATTAAATATCCCCATTAGAAAAAGAACTATATTTCAAAGGGAAAGAGTAAGTAACGAGAGATAATGAGAAAACAAATGAGTTTTTGTATATATTAGGTATAATTCCAGTAGTATGGGTAGCTATTCTAATTGCACCATATATAAATAATGGAATAATAGGAATAATAAATAATTTTTCAAAAATAATGGAAAACCCATTTAATTTGATATGGTGTGAGAATAGCATAAAAACTATTCTTATTTTTATATGCTTTTATGTATTAGGAATAAGTATATATGAATCTACAAAAAAGAATTATAGAAGAAGAGAAGAACACGGCTCTGCCAAGTGGGGTATAGCAAGTGTACTTAATAAAAAATATAGGCAAAAGCCATTTAATGATAATAAAATATTAACGCAAAATGTAGCAATAGGTCTAAATGGAAAACAACATAGAAGAAATCTTAATGTTTTAATTTGTGGTCGGTAGTCGGTGCAGGCAAAACAAGATTCTATCGGAAAGCCAAATGTAATGCAATGTGGCTCAAGTTCGTATGTAATCCTAGATCCTAAACGGCGAAATTTTGCGAGATACGGGGAATTTATTAGAGAAAAAAGGGTATGAGGTAAGAGTGCTTGACTTAATCAATATGGAAAAAAGTCATTGCTATAACCCTTTTAAATATTTAAAGACAGATAATGATGTTCAAAGGTTGGTAACAAACCTTTTCAAAAGCACGACACCTAAACGGAAGTCAGAGCCAAGATCCGTTTTGGGACACGGCAGCTAGTATGTTATTGCTAGCACTTATATTTTATCTCAAATATGAAGCTCCAGAAGATGAACAAAACTTTCCAATGGTAATGGAAATGTTAAGAGCAGGAGATGTAAATGAAGAACAAGAAAATCCTATAAGTGCGTTAGATATTCTATTTGATAAATTAGAATATAATAACCCAGAGCATATTGCTCTAAAGTATTATAGAAATTATAGGTCAGGCTCTGCAAAAACATTAAAATCAATTCAAATTACACTTGCTGCAAGATTAGAAAAATTTAATTTAGAGAGTCTTGCAAACATAGTAAAAATTGATGAATTAGATTTGCCTAGTTTAGGCGAAAAAAAGGTGGCATTGTTTGCTTTAATTCCAGACAATGACACGAGTTTTAATTTTCTAGTAAGTATATTATATACACAATTATTTCAACAATTATTCTATATTGCTGACCATAAGTATGGTGGAAGTTTGCCAACCCATGTCCATTTTGTAATGGATGAGTTCGCAAATGTAAGTCTACCAGATGATTTTGACAAAATTTTAAGTGTCATGAGATCAAGGTCAGTATCAGTATCTATCATTCTCCAAAATTTAGCACAGCTTAAAGCACTATTTGAAAAACAATGGGAAAGTATTGTACGGAAATTGCGATACTTTTTTGTATTTAGGTGGAAACGAGCAAAGTACCCATAAATATGTTTCAGAACTCCTACGGAAAAGAAACAATAGATTTAGACACACATGGAAAAAGCTCTGGTAGAAGCGGCAATTATTCGACAAATTATCAACTTGCAGGAAGAGAACTTATGACTCCAGATGAAGTGCGTTTACTTGATAATAAATATGCACTTCTTTTTATTCGTGGAGAAAGACCAGTTAAAGACCTAAAATATGATATATTAAAACACCCTAATGTAGCTTTGACTACTGATGGCAAAGGAGAGCCTTATATTCATGGAAAAACAGATAAAGCAACAGCTTCTATTATTGTGCTAGATGAAGATATTGAAGAAAATGAGATAGATACATTTGAAAAAGAACAATTACTAGAAAATTATGAACTCCTATCAGAAGAAGAATTAGAAGAATTTATTAGGGAGGTATCATAAATTGAAAAAGAAAAAAACTTTATTAAAAATATTAAAAAGGTCTTGCATAATTATTTTGTATATTGTTGCATTATTTGTAGCACAAGCATCTCATGTATTTGCAGCAGATGAGCCATTAACAGTAATAAATAATTTGTCAGATTTTATTTTTGGACTTATAAGAGCAGTTGGAATGATTATTTTAGGATTCGGAGTAGTACAAGTTGGTATGTCATTAAAATCACACGATCCTAGCCAGAGAGCAAATGGATTTATGACTTTAGCAGGAGGAGTAGTTATTACTTTTGCAAAGGAAATCCTAAACATTATAACAGGTGGTTAAAAAATAAGTGGAGTAGATTATTAAAACAAGATAATCTACTCCTAAACAGCTTTAAGGAGGTAATTTTATAGAAGAAAATAAAAAATATCAAATCATTTATGCAGATCCACCATGGCAATACAAAGTATATTCAGACAAAGGCAAAGGTCGTTCAGCAGAAAATCATTATTCTACAATGAGCATAGAAGATATATGTAAATTGCCAGTAGATAAAATTGCAGACAAAGATTGTGTTCTTTTTATGTGGATGACTTTTCCAACATTAGTAGAAGGTCTAAAAGTTTTAGATAATTGGGGTTTTAAATACAAAACAGTTGCTTTTGTATGGATTAAGCAAAATAAGAAAACACCATCATTATTTTGGGGATTAGGTTTTTGGACTAGAGCTAATGCAGAAATATGTATATTAGCAACAAAAGGCAAGCCAAAAAGAATATCTGCAAAAGTGCATCAAGTAATTATATCTCCAGTTGAAGAACATAGTAAAAAGCCAGATGAAACAAGAAAAAGAATTGTAGAATTGTTAGGAGATATACCAAGAGTAGAACTATTTGCAAGACAAAAGGTAAATGGTTGGGACTCGTGGGGAAATGAAGTAAAATGTGACATTGATTTAATGGAATATGGAGATGATGAAAAATAGCAGAACTAAAAAAATTAGAAACAGTAGTAGAAGAAATACTACAAAAAGATAAACTTGCAAGGAAAGATGACTGTTACTTAATATTACAAGTAATAAGCAAATTATATCCTTATGAAATAGGAAAACAATTTGCAACAGTAATGTTTAATGCAAAAAATAAAGGAATAAGTTTTGAAAGCATTACAAGATGTAGAAGAAAATTACAAGAGAAAAATCCAGAGTTAAGAGATGAAGAAACAGCAAAAATGAGAAATAGAAAACAAAAAGAGTATATCAAGTATTCAAAACAAAGTTAGGAGGTGGTAGATGTTGAATTGGGTAGTAGGAAACCTACAAAACGCAATAGAAACATGGAACTCGAAATTAAGTGAAATATGGACACTTGTATCACAATCGCCAGTTGATTTCAAAGGAGGAACAATTTGGAATGTGATAACAAATATACATGGGGCAGTACAAGCCATTGCATTAGCATTACTTGTGCTGTTTTTTGTTGTAGGAGTAATGAAAACTTGTCGGAAGTTTTGCAGAAGTCAAGAAGCCAGAGCATGCCCTCAAACTATTTATACGATTTGCAGTAGCTAAAGTTTTAGTAACCTATGGGCTAGAACTTATGATGGCAATTTTTAAGATTGTGCAAGGTTTAGCAAGTACAGTAATGAGTGCAGCAGGATTAGGTGGAGCAACAAATACAGTTCTGCCAAATGAAATTATATCAGCAGTAGAAGCCTGTAATTTCTTTGAAAGCATACCATTGTGGGCAGTAACTCTAATACGGAGGACTATTCATAACAGTATTGTCATTTGTAATGATTCTTACAGTTTATCGGAAGATTTTTCAAAATCTATCTATATACTGCAATATCTCCAATAGCATTTGCAAGTTTTGGTGGAGAGCCAACACAAAATATAGGAAAGAGCTTTATAAAAGGTTATAGCGCAGTATGCCTAGAGGGTGTAATTATAATGTTATCATGTATAATCTTTTCATTGTTTGCAGCAAGCCCACCAGTAGTAGATGCAAATGTAGCAGCAGTAACAATGGTATGGAAATATATACGGAGAATTGATATTCAATATGCTAGTGTTGGTAGGTACAGTTAAAATATCAGATAGATTAGTAAGAGAAATGTTAGGATTATAAAAAATAGAGATAGGGAGAGATAAAATTGCAAGAACAAACAAAAATAGCAAAAGTATGGCATATTGAGAATAATGAATTGACTTGTAAAAATAAAAAAGTAGTATCAATCAATTTTAATGATATAGAAATCTCAATATTAAAAGAAGAAAAAGACTTTTATGCTCAAGATTTTCTGATTAAGGACAAGAACAATGAATATTGGAAATTAGGAATAGCACCTATTAAATTTCAGCTATTTGTAAACAATGAAGTTATAGAAAATGAAGAACAAACTAGAATCGAAGAATATAAAAAAGATATAACAAATGCTTATAAAAATATTGATTTAAAAGGATTCTGGCAAAAGAAAATAGAACAAAATAAATACTTTAATAAATGTGAATTAGAATATATCCATAGGAACTTTCCAGAGATTTATGAGCAAGCAAAAGAAAGTAGAAGAACATTTGAAGAAAATAGAGATAGAGAACAAGAAAGGCAAGAACAGGAACGAAAAGAACAAGAAAAGATAAAAGCTGTAAATGATAGATTCAGAAAAGCATTAAAAGAAATGAAATATAAAATATTTATTGGAGAAATGGTATCAGTTGAGGACTTTGAATTTTATAAAGATAACAAATATAGTGGTAGAACAATACAAAATAATATTCTATATTTAGCAAAACTACATGGAATAAAAATACCACTAGCAACACAAGGATTTATAAACAACAGATTAAAAAGTTATAACTTCAAAACAAGGGATTGCTTTTATAAAATAATAGATGGAAATAAGAAATGCAGTACAAAAATGGGAATTTATTTAGAACAGATTTCACAAAAGGTACAAGAAGAATATAAAGAGAGTTTTAAAAGGAAAATGAAACTTGTGCCAGAAAAAAGCATGGAAAGGTAGGAAATAAAATGTTTGAAGAAAAGTCAGCTAGTGTATGGTATATGGATGGACACAATTTAAAACATTCAGATAAAACTATTGTGAAACTAAACTACAAAGGTTTAGAGATAGCTGTATTAAAAGAAGAATTAAGATATATGGTACAACAATTTCTGATTAAAGATAGTTATGGTGAATATTGGGCATTAGGATCGAGCATAGCTATTGTGAATTTTAAAGTATTTAAAAATATTTTAGATAATCCTACAAAAGATGAACAGAAATATTGTGATTATATTGTTGATAAATATAAAGATAAACAATTTATAAAAGAAACATTCAATCTTAAAATTGCATTGCGTAAAAGTTTTAATAAATGTGAAGTAGAGTATATTCGTAGATATTGTCCACAAATATATGAAGAAGCCAAAGTAAGACAAATTATGTCAGAGAGAAATTTAGTATTTGGTAATACCTATTATGATATTATAGCTTATAAAAAAACGGTAGAGAATATAAAGCAAGAATTACATTCAAGTTCCAAAAAACAAAATGTAAAAAATAAAAAGGGAAGAGAGGCACGATAATTGGAAGTAAAAATCAATAGAGAAATAAGAGAATATACGGAAAGCATATTTTTTGGACTGTCATTAAGGCAGTTCATTTTTTCTATATGTGCTTGTGTAGTGGCTGTTATTCTATATTTTATATTAAAACCTTATTGTGGAATTGAAACTTTATCATGGGTTTGTATATTAGGTGCAGCACCATTTGCAGCATTAGGTTTTATAAAATATAACGGAATGACAGCAGAAAAGTTTGTTGCAGCTTGGGTAAAATCAATGATACTTACACCTAAAAGATTAACTTTCAAGCCAATAAACTTATACTACGAAGATTTGAAAAATATAGAAAATAGAAAAGTAAAAAAAGAGAGAAAGAATAAAAAAAAGGAGGATTCGCAAAGTATTGAAAACATTAAATAAATTATTCAAACAAGACAAAGAAAAGTTTGTCATACCACGAAGTGTGCAAGATGCCATTCCTATTAAGGCAATATGGGAAGATGGCATCTTTTTTATTGGGAAAAATAAGTATTCAAAATGTTACAAATTTAGTGATATAAATTATGCAGTAGCAAGTAGAGATGATAAAGAAGCAATGTTTTTAGAATATTCAGAGTTATTAAATTCATTTGATACAGGTGCTACTACTAAAATAACTATAATCAATAGAAGATTAAATAAAATTGACTTTGAAGAAACTATGCTATTACCTATGGAGAATGATGAACTAGATAAATTTAGAAAAGAATATAATAAAATGTTACTAGACAAAGCAACAGCTTCAAATGGTATAGTACAAGAAAAATTTGTAACAATATCAGTTGATAAAAAAAGCATAGAAGAAGCAAAGAATTATTTTGCAAGAGTAGGAACAGACTTAATAAACCATTTTAAAGAATTAGGCTCTATATGTATTGAATTAGATGCAGTAGAAAGATTAAGAATATTCCATGACTTTTATAGAGTAGGAGAAGAAACATCATTCAATTTTGATATGATAACTAATATGAGAAAAGGACATAGCTTTAAGGATTTTATTTGCCCAGATTCTATGGAATTTGAAAGTGATTATTTCAAAATTGGAAACAGATATGGTAGAGTTATATTCTTGAAAGAGTATGCAAGTTATATTAAGGACAGTATGGTAGCAGAATTAACAGATATAAATAAAAATATGATGATGAGTATAGATGTTATACCAATACCTATGGATGAGGCTGTAAGAGAAGCAGAAAATAGAAGATTAGGAATAGAAACTAATATAACGAATTGGCAAAGACGACAAAATGCAAATAACAATTTTTCAGCAATTATTCCTTATGATATGGAACAACAAAGAGAACAGTCAAAGGAATTTTTAGATGACTTGATAACTCGTGATCAAAGAATGTTTATATCAGTTCTTACAATGGTGCATACAGCAGAAAGCAAGGAAGAACTAGATAATGACACAGAAGCATTACTAACAATAGCAAGAAAACATTTATGTCAGTTTGGGGTACTAAAATTTCAGCAACTTGATGGATTAAATACAGCTATGCCGTTTGGAGTAAGAAAAATTGACACTTTAAGAACACTTACAACAGAATCGCTTGCAGTATTTATGCCATTTAGAGTACAAGAAATAAGACACGAAAACGGAATATACTATGGGCAAAATGTCATTAGCAAAAATATGATTATTGCAGATAGAAAGCAATTATTGAACGGAAATAGCTTTATTTTAGGTGTTAGTGGTAGTGGAAAGAGTTTCATAGCAAAAGAGGAAATTGTTTCTATAATGTTGAAAGATCCTAATGCAGATGTAATAATTGTAGATCCAGAAAGGGAAGCAAGTTCACTTGTAAAATCATTAGGTGGAGAAGTAATAAAAATATCAGCAACAAGTGGAAATCATATCAATGCTATGGACATGAATAAAGATTATGGAGATGGAGCAAATCCTATTATATTAAAATCAGAGTTCATACTTTCACTATGCGAACAGCTAGTTGGAAGTAATAATTTAGGTGCAAAACAAAAATCTATTATAGATAGATGCACAGCAAGTGTGTATAGATACTATCAGCAAGGAAATTATCAAGGAACACCACCTACACTACAAGACTTCTATAAAGAACTATTGAAACAACAAGAGCCAGAAGCAAAAGAAATAGCACTTGCTATTGAACTATTTGTAAATGGCAGTTTGAACACTTTTGCAAAATCTACAAATGTTGATACTCATAATCGTTTAGTGTGTTATGACATTTTAGATTTAGGAAAGCAACTACTACCTATTGGAATGTTAGTAGTGCTTGATTCAATTTTGAATAGAATAACAATGAATAGGTCAAAAGGTAGAAATACCTTTATTTTTATTGATGAAATTTACTTGTTATTCCAATATGAATATTCAGCAAACTTCTTATTCACTTTATGGAAAAGAGTGAGAAAATATCGGAGCATATTGTACGGGAATAACACAAAATGTAGAAGATATGTTACAAAGTCATACAGCAAGAACAATGCTAGCGAATAGTGAGCTTATTATCATGTTAAATCAAGCTAGTACAGACAGAGTAGAACTTGCAAAATTATTAAATATATCAGACTTGCAAATGAGCTATATTACAAATGTAAACGCAGGAGAAGGACTAATAAAAATAGGAAGTTCACTAATTCCATTTGTAAATAAATTTCCACGAAATACAGAACTATACAAACTAATGACAACCAAACCACGGAGAGGGTGTCGCATAGTGAAAAAAGTATTATATGTATTTTGTATTATGCTGCTAATAAGTTCAATTCTTATTAGCAGTTATTTTATTTATAAGGAGTTGAAAGAAAATAAGAAACAAGAAAACAATTTTGAAGAACTAATTGAAATAGTAGAACAAACAAATCCAGAAGATAAAGAACAAGTAGAAACAGTAATAAATATAGATAACTTATATGCTATCAATAGTGATATTGTAGGTTGGTTAAGAATAAATGATACAACAATAAATTACCCAATAATGCAGATAAAAAGTAATCCTAACTATTATTTGCATAGAGATTTTTATAAAAAGTATTCATCTTACGGAACACCTTATATGTCAGAAGAATGTAATATAAACACAAGTGATAATCTTGTAATATATGGGCATCACATGAATCATAAAAAAGTATTTGGTGCATTAGAAAATTATAAATCAAAAGAATTTTACGAAAATCATAAGGTTATAGAGTTTACAACATTAGAAGAAATGAAGAAATACGAAATTTTTGCAGTATTCAAAACAGTAGTATATAGCAAAAACACTTTTAAATATTATAATTCTGTGAATTTTAGTAATGAAGATGAGTTCAATACATTTGTAAACAAGTGTAAAGAATTATCATTTTATGAAACAAATATAAAACCAAAATATCACGATAAATTTATTACACTTTCTACTTGTGAATATAGCAATAAAAACGGAAGATTAGTGGTTATTGCAAGAGAAATAAACAATTAGGAGGTGTTTGTTTGGCAGATATTAAAGTTAAACAGAGTAAAAAAGGAACAGTAAAAACAATTAACAAAGCAGTAGTTGGAACAGAAAAAATGAAAGACAGATTAGTACAAGCAAAAGACAAAACAAAAGAAACATACCAAGAAGAAACAAGTGATAATGGAACAGAATACGCAATAAATAAAATATCAAAAACAGCAAGTAATCTTCCTAATAATGTTTACAGACTTAATAAATATGGCAAGAAGAATTTTGACAAAACAGTACAAAATATACAAAATGTAAATCAAAAAATAAAAACGATAAAAAAGAAAAGCCAAGTAAAAAAAGTTGCAAAGAAAATGAAAACAGCAACAAAAACTACTAAAAAAGCTATAAAAACAGCAGACAGAACAATAAAAACAACAAAAAAAGTAGCTAAAACAACAGCAAAAGCAACTAAAAGAGCAATACAAATGGCAAAGGCAACAGCAAAAGCAACAGTAAAGGCGATAAAAGTAGGAATAAAAGCAACAATAGCAGCAATAAAAGCTATTATAGTTGCAACAAAAGCACTAATTGCATTTTTAGTAGCAGGTGGCTGGATTGTTGTTTTAATTATAATTGTAGTTTGCTTAATAGCAATGCTAGTTAGTTCAATTTTTGGTATTTTCTTTTCAAGCGAAGATACAGGTAGCACAATAACTATAAATGGGCAACAACAAGTAGTAACAATGAATCAAGTAATATTAGACTTAAATACAGAATTTATGAATAAGATAACACAAATACAGAAAGATAATCCTTATGATGAGTACGATATAAATTCTCATAGAGCCGAATGGAAAGATGTTTTAGCAATATACACAGTTAAATTAAGCAATGGTAATAATGAAGCAGATGTTATAACCTTAAATGATGAAAAGGTTAATCTTCTAAAAGAGATTTTTTGGGAAATGAATGAAATATCATTTACAAAAGATGAAGAAAGTCATGAAGAAATAAGAATAGGCTTAACATCTACTGATAGAGTAACAGTAACAAAGATAAAATTGCATATTACAATAACAGGCAAATCAGCAAATGAGATGGCAGACAAATACAATTTTAGTCAAGAACAAAGAAAACAATTACAAGAATTGACAGACAATAAATATGCTAATATGTGGGCATCAGTAATATATGGCTCATCTGTTGGGAGCAATGACATTGTGCTTGTTGCAGCTTCACAAATAGGAAATGTTGGAGGACAACCTTATTGGAGTTGGTATGGTTTTGATTCTCGTGTAGAATGGTGTGCTTGTTTTGTTTCATGGTGTGCCAATGAATGTGGCTACATTGAAGCAGGACTAATTCCAAAATTTGCAGGATGTCAGAGTGAGGGCGTTGACTGGTTTAGAACTTGTGGACTTTGGAAAGAAAAAGGATTCTCTCCCAAACCAGGCGACATTATTTTCTTTGACTGGGCAGATAAGGATACAGGAGTAAGAAGTGGACAAGCAGATCATGTAGGAATAGTAGAAAAAACAGAAAATGGAAGAGTTTATACAATAGAAGGAAATTCAAGTGATAGTTGTTGTAGGAGAGATTATGATATAAATAGTTTAGATATTTTAGGGTATGGAACACCAATGTACTAATAAAAATAAGCAGAAGAGGTACTTATAAAAAATAAGTATTTCTTCTGCGATTTTTTTGTTTTTTAAAGACAAAATGAAAAATAAATGATATAATGCAATACAGAATGGAGTGGAAACAATGACAACACAATTTGTAGAAAATCTTATCAATGAAAAAATGATAATAAACGAAAATGAAATTGTCTTTACTTTCTATGAATTAAGAGTTAAGCACAACTTATCAGAAGAACAAGTTGACAAATTTTTAGCATTATGCAAAACAAGATTAGAGGGCTTATATTATAAAGTTTATTTCACAGTTGCAAAATTTACATATAAAAATGCAAATAGAACAGTACAGGACAATGAACTTATGGTAGCAATAAAGGAAAAGGAGAATGAAGAAAATGAATTTAATGAAGCAGTTTTCAAAAGAAGATATAAAATTATTAAGTAATGCAGGAATAAATGTAGAAGATATAGATTACAACAAAGAAGAATTGAAAAAGTGCGAATTAGAAATAGAAGAATTTATTATGTCGCATAGTACTAAAAATGGAGATATTGCCAAATTAAGTAATCAGTATAGTAGTATTTTAAATACTTTAGTAAAAGGAAATAAGTAAGAAATATATAATAAAAAATCCGTATGAAGCTTAGTATACGGATTTTTCTTAATTATATATACAAAAAATTTATCTTTTATTTTGCATAGAATATAAATGTTGTATTGTAGTTTCGACAAATTTTTTATTCTCAGATTTTAATTTCAAGTAAATTGAAGAAGTTTCAACAGGAAATATATCAACATTATCATTAGAATTTTTAATGGTATTATTAAAAATATAATTAGGTGTTACATCTAAAGCATTACAAATATCAATTATAAGTGAAATACTTCCAGAGGATATTCCACGTTCTATTGCACTTATATATTTAGTTGAAACATTACATTTTTCAGAAAGAGCTTCTTGTGTTAATCCTTTTTTCAATCTAGCTATTTGAATATTGTTTCCTATATTTT
>CARBKU010000009.1 GCA_948946035.1 uncultured Clostridia bacterium | reverse complement strand
ACCATATTAATACAAGAGTAAAAACACCCAAAAGTATTATACAAAAAATGAAGAAAAAAGAATGTACATTAACCTATCAAGAAATGATAAACAATATAAATGATATTGCAGGAGTAAGAATTATATGTCCAATAAAAAAAGATATATACGATATAAAAAAATTAGTTGAGCAAATACCTGGAATAAAAGTATTAAAGGAAAAGGACTATGTAACACACCCTAAAAAAAGTGGATACTCAAGTTATCATTTAATAGTTGAAGTGCCAATTACGTTACTAGAAAATATAATATATGTTAAAGTAGAAATACAAATTAGAACTATGGCAATGGATTTTTGGGCAAGTTTAGAACATAAAGCAAAATATAAGTCAGAAATAGATATTGACCAAAAAACATCAAAAGAATGGGAAAAATATGCTAAAATAATAAGTAAATTAGATAATCAGCTATATAAAACAATTGCTCAATAATAAATGAATATACAAATATCTAATAATTTGCAAAATGATATTGAAAAACAAACAAAAGTAAAATATAATATAAAAGTAATACACAAAGGAGGAGAAAAATGAGTAGGCGAGAGCAAAAAGAAAAAAAGAAAAGCAAAAAAATTATAATCATAATATTCTTAATGATTGCAATAACACTTGTTGTAGGAATTATAATATGGAAGAAATATAACGATGAGCCACTAAATCAAGTACAAGAAGCTAAAGAAGAAGCAAAAATAGTAGCAGAAAAAAGGCAAACAATAATGAAAGTACAAGCAAGGTTAGTCAACGTAACAGATGAAGAAGGAAAATTAGATGTAGAAAAATTAAACAATAATCTATCACAAATAGAAGGAAGGCAAGATTGGGAGCAAATAGAAAGCGTACCAGCAGTAATAATTGTAGATGGATACAGAATAAGAATAGATGAAAATTTACAAGCAAATTTAGTTGAAGAAGAAGATTCAATACGTGGAGTTACAGCAAAAATAGAAGTTGGACAAGTAGCAAAAGAAAATAGTACAATAAATGGAAACGAAAATGGATATAACAATCCAATAATACCAAAAGGATTTAAAGCAATAAACACAGAAAAAGCAGTATGGTCAGATCTAAATGGATACGAAAATGGACTAATAATAGAAGATGCAACAGAAGACAAAACTACAAATGGAAGCCAATTTGTTTGGGTACCAGTTAAAAACTATAAAGACTTTCACTTAATAGAAGGATATAGCGATAAAAAAATATCAAATATGCTAAGTAATGGCTTAAACCCATCAAGAGAAGCGGGAAGCAGTGAAAGCGAACTATTACCAGGAAAGCCAAATAAGAAAAATACAGTAAAAGGAACAAAAGAAAGCATAGAAATGTATGAAAGTGTAAAAGCAAATGGAGGATTCTACATTGCAAGATATGAAGCAGGAATTGAAGACGAAAGCAAAAAAGACATTCAAGATGGAAGCCAAAAGCCAGTCTCAAAAAAGCAAAACGTTTGGAATAACATAGCATGGGGAGGAGACACAGAAGTAAAAGCAACAGACCAACTACAAGGAGATGACCAAATTGCAGGAGCAGTAACAGTTGCAAGAAGTATGTATAATAATCCAATATCAGAACATGTAAACAACAAAACTACAGTAAAAAGCACATTATGTTATGGTGTACAATGGGACGCCACATTAAACTTTATAAATGACTCATATATAAAAGGCGAAGTAGAAGGGTATATAAAAGACAGTACAAACAAAGGAAATTTTAGTAAAAAAATAGAGCAAACAGGGTCAACAGAAGACTACATGAAAAAGAACATTTATGATATTGCAGGTAATGTAAGTGAATGGACAATGGAAGCATATGAAACACAATACAGAGTATTACGTGGAGGAAACTATAAAGGAATAGGAAGCATTTCACCAGCAAGTTCACGTTACATTGAAAATCCATCTAAAAGTGATGATACAATTGGATTTAGAGTAGCGTTATATTTATAAAATAATGTCAAACAATAATATTGGAGGAGCTACCATGGAACACAACGAAAATACAAGAGTAAAAATACCAGCTCTTGTCCATCTAACAAGAATAGGATACAAATATTTATCTATAAAAGAAAACAAGCAATACATACACAAAAATACCAATATTTTTAGAAACGTATTTTGTGAAAGTATAAATAAAATAAACAACAAAAATTTTTCCATTAAAGAAACAGATAAAATAATAGAAGAACTTGAAATACAATTACAAAATGACGATTTAGGAAGAAAATTTTACAATACACTAATAAATGGATTTAATGGAATAAAACTTATAGAATTTAATGACATAGATAATAATACATTTAATGTAGTTACAGAACTTACATATAAAAATGGTGAAGACGAATTTAGACCAGATATAATACCAATAATAAATGGTATGCCATTATCATTTATAGAAGTAAAAAAGCCAAATAACAGAGAAGGAATTCTAGCAGAAAGAAAAAGAATATTAGAAAGATTTAAAAATAAAAAATTTAAAAAATTTGTTAACTTAACCCAAATACTTGTATTCTCAAATAATAACGAATATGATGAAGAATCCATTGTACCAATCCAAGGGGCTTTTTATGCAACAAGCAATTACGAAGAAATATTTTTTAATTGTTTTAGAGAAGAAGACGAAAACATAAATAAAAACGTAAAAGAAATTGATGAAAATGAAGAAAATAAAATACTAATAGACAATAATTATGTTTCAATAAAAGGGTCAAAAGAATACAACACAAATTTAGATATTAACACACCAACAAACAGAATAATAACTTCATTATTTTCAAAAGAAAGATATCTAAAATTACTAAAATACGGAGTTGCATATGTTGAAAAAGCAGATAAAAATGGAATTATAAAAATAGAGAAGCACATTATGAGGTATCCACAATTATTTGCAACTTTAGAAATTGAAAACAAATTGAAACAAGGAATAAAAAAAGGAATAATTTGGCATACACAAGGAAGTGGGAAAACAGCATTAACATATTTTAATGTTAAATACTTAACAGATTACTATAAGAAAAATGGAAAAATAGCAAAATTTTACTTTATAGTAGATAGACTATATTTATTAAACCAAGCATCAAAAGAATTCACAGCAAGAGGACTAAAAGTGGAAAAAGTAAATTCAAAAGAGGAATTTATAAAAAACATACAAACTATAGGTGAAAACAATAACACAGGAGAATTAACAATAACAGTAGTAAACATTCATAAATTTTCAGAAGAATCAAAAGCAAAAGAACCTGAATATAATGTTGATGTTCAAAGAATTTATTTTTTAGATGAAGCACATAGAAGTTATGAACCAAATGGTTGCTTTTTAGCAAACTTAATGGCTTCAGATAGAAATGCAATAAAAATTGCTTTAACAGGAACCCCATTAATAGGAAAAGAATACAACTCAAAAGATATATTTGGAAACTACATACACAAATACTATTATAATAACTCTATAGCTGATGGATACACATTAAAACTAATTAGAGAAGGAATAGAAACAACATATAGAGTAAAATTAGATAAAGCATTAAAAGAAATTGAAGCAATAAAAGGAATAATTGGTAAAGAAGAAGTATATGCTCATGAAAGGTTTGTCACTCCATTAACCGAATATATAGTAAACAATTTTAAAAAATCCAGAATGATATTTAATGATAACACAATAGGAGGGATGATTGTATGTGATTCTTCAGCACAAGCAAAAGCTATATATGAAGAACTGCAAAAATATAAAGACCTAACGAAAGCATTAATATTACATGATATAGGTAATAAAGAAACAATAAAAAATAAGCAAGAAGACTTTCAAAAAGGAAAAATAGATTTATTAGTAGTATATAACATGTTACTTACTGGATTTGACGCTCCAAGATTAAAAAAGATATATTTGGGAAGAATAATAAAGTCTCATAATTTATTACAAACACTAACAAGAGTAAATAGACCATATAAAGACTATAGATATGGTTATGTAGTAGACTTTGCAGATATTAGAAAAGAATTTGATAAAACCAATGCAGCATATTTTCATGAATTACAAAACGAACTAGGTGATGAATTTGAAAGATACGCAAATATTTTTAAAGATCCAGAAGAAATACGTAAAGACATTCAAGAAATAAAAGAGAAACTATTCATATTTGACACCGAAAACTTAGAAAACTTTACAAAGCAAATAAATGAATTACCAAAGCAAGAACTATATGACATTAGAAAAGCATTAAATAATTACAAAACTTTATATAATTTAGTAAAACTATATGGATATGAAAACATTACAGAAAAAATAGATATAACTAAAATAGCTAAATTACTAAATGAAGTTACAAACAGAATAAATATACTAAATTTAACTGAAAACATAATGAAAGATGAAAATGCTTTGGGTCTATTAGATATGATAATAGACAAAATTGAATTCAAATTTAAAAAAATATCCGAAAGAGAACTTGTAATTGCAGATAAATACAGAACTACATTAGAAAAAGCAAGAAAAGAATTAGAAAGAAATTTTGACAAAAAAGATCCTGAATTTATAACAATATATGAAGAACTAAAAAAAATATTTATAGAAAAACATATTGAAGAATTAACAGCAAATGAAATGGAAGGAAATATTAAACTTATTGATGACATAAGCAAAAGAGCAAGACAAAAGAACGTAAAAGACGAAATGCTTATAGTAAAATATGAAAATGATGTAAAATTCTTAAGAGTTCATAAAAGAATTAAAGAATGGGAATTTAATGATATTTTTGATTTAGAAATAAATGAATTATTATTAAGTGTAAAACATGAAGTTGATAAAATGTTAATTAAAAACTATAAATTAATAGATAACGAGGCATTTTTTAATGGAACTATTATTAGCATAATAGCAACAAAATCTTTAGAAAAAGATTTAAAGTTAACAGTAAAACAAATACAATTTATAGCCAACAATATCTCAAAAGAATATGAAGAAGAAAGGAAAATGGCAAATTGATGAATGCAGAAGAAATATTAATAATTTCAAAGACAAAAGAAATGATAGACAAAATAAAAACTGTATGTTCAAACTTTGGACTAGGCAATGCAAGTAGTGAATATAAAATTATTACAGAAGTATTTTTATACAAATTTCTAAACGATAAATTTATATATGAAGTAAAAAAAGTTAATAAAAACTTAGCAAAAATTAAAGAAACAAGAGATATAGAAAAAGCATTATATCAAATGAAAGAAGAAGAATACAAACTTTTATTATTTGAATTAGGAGCAGACACAGCCAAGTTAAAAGCAGATCATTTAATATCAAATTTATTTTCTCATAAAAACGATGATAACTTTTATAAATTATTTGACAAAACATTAGTTGATATAGCAAACTTTAACATAGATATATTTTCTGTACAAACTGGAGGAGGAGAAAAAATAAGGCTATTTGATGAGTTATCTCCATATATTACAGAAACAAATAAAAAGTCAAAATTTTGTAGAGCTATAATTGACAAATTAGTAGAATTTAGTTTTGAAAAGCTATTTAAACAAAAATATGATGCATTTGCTATAATTTTTGAACATTTAATCAAAGACTACAATAAAGATTTTGGAAAATACGCAGAATATTATACCCCAAATTCAATTGCAAGAATAATAGCAAGAATATTAGTTAAAGATGATGAAAAAATTAAAAATGTAACAGTATATGACCCAGCAGCAGGTACAGGAACATTAGTATTATCATTGGCGCATCAAATAGGAGAAGAAAATTGCACAATATACACACAAGACATTTCACAAAAATCAAATGAATTTTTACGATTAAACCTTATACTAAACAATTTAGTACATTCACTAGGAAATATAGTACATGGAAATACCTTAACTGAACCAGCACATTATAATGAAAAGAAAACAAGATTAGCACAATTTAATTATATTGTAAGCAATCCACCCTTTAAAACAGACTTTAGTGATGATAGAGATACTTTAGCAGATGATAAATTAAAAGATAGATTTTTTTCTGGAGTACCAAAAGTACCAGCAAACAAAAAAGAATCTATGTCAATTTATTTAATGTTTATACAGCATATAATATATTCATTAATTGATAAAAAACGGAAAAGCTGCAATAGTGGTTCCAACTGGATTTTTAACTGCACAATCAGGAATAGAAAAGAAAATAAGGGAAAAACTAATTGAAGACAAGATGATAAAAGGTGTAGTATCAATGCCATCAAATATATTTGCAACTACAGGCACAAATGTAAGTATTATATTTTTAGATAATACAGATGAAGAAGAAAAAGCCATATTAGTTGATGCATCAAAATTAGGAAAAAAAATAAAAGAAGGTAAAAACCAAAAAACAGTACTAAGAGAAGACGAAATAGAGAAAATAATAGATGTTTTTACTAAGAAAGAAGAAAAAGAGGACTTTAGTGTAGAAGTAACTTATGACCAGCTAAAAGAAAATAACTGTTCATTTTTTGCTGGACAATATTTTGATGTTAAAGTTGAGTATGTTGAATTAACACAAAAGGAATTTAATAAAAAAATGAAAGAATATAAACAAAAAATTAATAAAATATTTGCTAATGATGAAACATTAAAAAAAGAGATATTAGAAGAAATGGAGGAATTTTTGCATGAGTAAAATATCTCTATTTGAAACTTGTAACATTACAACAGGAAAATTAGATTCTAATGCAGCAATTGAGAATGGAAAATATCCATATTTTACTTGTGCACCAGACCCATTAAGAATAGATACATATGAATTTGATGATGATGTTATTTTATTAGCAGGTAATAATGCATCAGGAAATTTTCATTGCCAACGCTATAAAGGTAAATTTAATGCATATCAAAGAACATATGTAATTACAGCCAAAAAAGGATATGACATTGATTATATTTTTTATAATCTAAAAATTAATCTGCAACATTTAAAAAAGATAGCTCAAGGTTCACAAACTAAATTTTTAACTATGAAAATATTAGAGAATTTTCTAATCGAAGATTTTGACTTAAAAAAACAAAGGAAAATGGTAAGACTATTATCACTTTTAGACAACAAAATAAATGCTAATATTGTTGCAAATTCAGAATTAGAAAATATGGCAAAAACAATATATGACTATTGGTTTCTTCAATTTGAATTTCCAAATGAAAAAGGGAAGCCATACAAATCATCAGGTGGAAAAATGATTTGGAATAAAGAATTACAAAAGGAAATTCCAGAAGGATGGGAAGTAATAAAAACAGCAAAAAGATTTAATTATATAAAAGGTGTAGAACCAGGAGCAAAATCTTATAATGAAGGATACAAAGAAGATTTTTCAAAATTTTATAGAGTTGGAGATATAGATGATTCTGGAAATACGTATATATCTTCAAAATATAGAGATATAGCAAGTGTTTCAACAGATGAATTATTAGTAACTTTTGATGGTACAGTTGGTAGAATAGGAATTGGACTTGATGGAGTATATTCTACAGGAATGAAAAAGATAAACGATAAGGAAAATGAAATAGATATAAGTGTTATTTGGGCATTATTCAATTCAGATAAATTTCAAAAAATTATACGAAAATATGCAACAGGCTCTAACATCTTACATGCAAGTTCATCTATTCCATATTTAAATTTTGAATATAATAAAGTAATATATAAAAAATACGAAAAAATTGTAAAACCTATATATAAAAAAATTGTAAAAAACAAAATAGAAAATAAAGAATTAAAATCGTTGAGAGATTACTTATTGCCACTACTTATTAATAGGCAATATGATTTAAACGAAAATAAAATAAAATCACGCAAAATATGAAATGCGTGTATTTTTGTTTCATTTATAAATTGATTTAACATTTGGCAAACAAACAATTAAACAAGGCTTAAAAGATATAATCTTTATTTATATATTTTTATTAAAAATCAATAATCCGTAATATTTTAGAAATTATAGATTTTAAAGATAATAGTAAAAAAGTTTATAGTAACAATAATGTAATATAAACTTCATAAATGAAAAATTAAATAACAAAAGATCTTATCCGTAATTGTTAATAAGAAGTTAAAAAAATTGTAAAAATTTAATATATTAACAAAGAAAAGCTCATATTTTATAATAAATAATAAAACAAATAACTATTTTTAGAATAAAGGAGAATATTATGAAAAAGTTGAGTGGAAACAAAAAAATTGGTATTATCTTAAGTTGTTTAATTGCAATGATAGTTTTAGGTTTGTGTGCTTTTTTTGAGGTTAGCACATATGTAAAAAAAGTGGCAAATGCTAAAGATACAAATTTAAATGCTAGTGTAACTACAGTACCAGATGGATATATTGGAATATATAATGCAGAAGATTTAGCAAATGTAGAAAATAATCTTTCTGCTAATTATATCTTGATGGCAGATATAGATATGACTGGAAAAGAATATGATATAATAGGTGCAGCAACAGCATTTACTGGCACTTTTGATGGTAATTATCATACAATAAGTAATTTAACAATTGATTCTACAAATGAATATATAGGTTTATTTGGGCAAATGAATAATGCTACAGTAATAAATCTTATATTGGATAATATTAGTGTAACAGAAACAAGAAACTCAGCTTATGAATCAAAAGTAGCAGGATTAGTAGGTAAAATGACTAATTCAAACATAGATAACGTAAAAATAAATAATATTATACTAACAGAAAAAGGAACTATAACAGGGCCTATATATTTAGGAGGATTAGTAGGGTATCAATCTGGAGGAACAATAAGAAATTCTAGTGTAGATGGAAGAATAGAGACAATAGAAAAAGGTGCAAGAGGCTATATAGGGGGGCTAACAGCATATATAGATGGTATAGCAACAATAGAAGGAAATAATAGCAAAATAAATATAATAAATAATTTAACAGGAGGAAACATATATACAGGAGGACTAATAGGTATTTTGAGTGGAGGAAATCAGACAGAAGGTTCAATAATAAGTAAAAATTATAGTGAAGCTAATATAGAGTCGCTTAATGGAAAGTCTTCACCATGGACATATGTAGGAGGACTAATAGGACGTACAACAGGTTCTAAACATACAATAGAAAAATCATATGCAATAGGAAATATAAAAACAGAAAGTGATAATATAAATGTAGGTGGATTGATAGGAGAAATGTCCAATAGTGGAGTCTGGATAAATAATAAATATAATCAATTTTTGAATACAAATGTAGAAAATGTTTATACAGATGTAAAAATAGAAAGTACAGGAAATGGTGGTTATTATGGGGGAATAGTAGGAAGTGCAGCTTTATCAGGAGGAGTAATAACAAAAAATGGATATATAAAAAATACATATGCATTAGGTAAGATAGAAGTATCAGATTATACTGCAATAGGAGGAATAATAGGAAGTACAGATTTAAAAGTAGAAAATTCATATTGGGCACCAGAAACAGTAGGAATAAGTGAAGAAGATTCTAAAATAGCAGGAGAAACAAGAACAATACATGAAATGTTAAAACAAGAAAATTATATAGATTGGGATTTTGATGATGTATGGCAAATGAATTCAGATAAGAAAAGTTTACCATATTTAAAAGATATGGAACAACCAAATGAAATATTAGAAGAAAATTTACAATATGAAAAGTATGAAGGAAATGGAACAGAAGAAAATCCATATATTATAGATACTATAGAAAAATTTAAAAAAATAAATTATTTTGCTAGCAATTCATATTTAGCATTAGGAGCAGATTTAGACTTTTCAGAAGTAGAAAATTTTAGTCCAATAGGAACAGAAACAAAACCATTTGATAAAATATTAGATGGTAATGGACATAAAATAATTAATGTAAATATAGAGTCATCAAGCCAATATATAGGTATTTTTGGAAGAACTAATAATAGTACAATAAAAAATATAACATTAGAGAATATTGCTATAACAGAAAAAACAAATTCGGGTAACGTATATGTAGCAGGTTTAGTAGGTTTAGCTACAAATTCAAACATAGAAAATATAAAAATAAATGGTATTACAATAAAAGAAGAAGGAACATCAACAAATTCTATATATCTAGGAGGACTAGTAGGACAACAAACTGGAGGAACAACAAAAAATTGTTATGCAGAAGGAGAAATTTCAACAATAGCAAAAGCAGGGACAGTACATATGGGCGGATTAATAGGACTTACTTATAATTCAGTAATAATAGAAACAAGCAGTAGTAAAGTAAATATAAAAAGTAATTTAACAGGAAATAAATATATAGGAGGATTAATAGGATATTCACAAGGAACTAGTGCAACAGTAGGACCAACAATAAGAAAAAGTTATAGTAAAGTTAATATAGAGGAAAGTAGTACAGGAAATACGTACGCAGGAGGATTAATAGGATATGTAACTAATAAAAATGCTTTAGAAGAAACATATACAATAGGAAATATACAAATAGGAGCTAATACATCAAATGTAGGAGGACTAATAGGATATATTAATGGTAATGCTACAAGTATAGATAATGCATATACAAATGTGGAAATTAAAGGCGCAGGAAATAACTCATCACAAATAGGAGGACTAGTAGGATATTTAAATTATGCTACTAACCATATAAAAAATACATATGCAATTGGAGGTATAGATGTATCAAGTGGAAAACTAGGAGGACTAATAGGAAATATAAATGCAAATGTAGAAAATTCATACTGGTCACTTGAAACAATAGGAATAAACGAAGGAACTTCAACAGTTGCAGGAGAAATAAGAACAATTGAACAAATGTTAACACAAGAAAATTATATTGACTGGGATTTTACTAATGTATGGATGATAGATGCAGAAGGAAGAAGTTTACCATATTTAAAAAACATGGAAAAACCAACCGAAATATTAGTAGAAAACTTGCCAGAATCAATACAATATGAAGGAGAAGGAACAGAAGAAAATCCATATTTAATATATACATTAAAACAATTAAAATATATAAAACAAAGAAATAAAATTGGAACATATCATTACAAATTAATGAATGATATAGATGCAAGTAGTGATGAAAACTTTATACCAATAGGAGATGCTAATAAAGCATTTACTGGAACTTTTGATGGTAATAATCATAAAATAAGCAACTTAACAATAAAGTCAGAAAATGAATTTATAGGAATGTTTGGACAAATGACTGATGCTACTGTAAAAAATCTTACAATAGATAATATTAAAGTATTAGGTATAAGAAGTTCAGGTAATTCATTTATAGGAGGATTAGTAGGAAAGGCTATTAATTCAAACATAGATAATGTGAAAATAAATGGGATTACTATGGAAGAAAATGGAGCAGCAACAAATGGTTATAGATATATAGGAGGATTAATAGGAGTTCTAAGTGGAGGAACAGCAAAAAATTGTTATGCAGAAGGAAAAATAGTAACAATAGATAAGTTAGCAACAGGAAATATAGGAGGACTAATAGGATGGACAGACAATTCAGCAGTAATAGAAACAAGTAGTAGTAAAGTAGATATAACAAACAATTATAAAAGTACTACAAATATAGGAGGATTAATAGGATATTCACAAGGAATTAGTGCAACAGTAGGACCAACAGTAAATAAAAGTTATAGTAAATCTAATATTACAAATTTAAGTGATTCAGGATATGCATATGTAGGAGGGTTAATAGGATATGCACAAAATAAGAATACAATATCAGAAACATATGCAATGGGAAATATAGAAATAAGTACTAATACATCATATACAGGTGGATTAATAGGCTATATTTCTAGTAATGCTACAACTATAGATGATTCTTATACAAATGTAGAAATATTAGGTACAGGAAATAGTTCATCTCAAACAGGAGGTATAGTAGGATATGCATATAATAATACTATACACATACAGAATACATATGCAGTAGGAAGTATAGGTGTACAAAATGGAAAAGTAGGAGGATTAGTAGGAAGTATAAGTGTAAATGCAATAAATTCATATTGGTCACCAGCAATAGTAGGAATAAGTGAAGAGGTTTCAACACTATCAGGAGAAGCAAGAACAGTTGAACAAATGCTAACTAAGGAAAATTACACAGAATGGAACTTTAGTGATATATGGGCAATAGAACCAAATGGAAAAAGTTTACCATATTTAAAAAGTATGGAAAGACCAAGTGAAGTATTAGCAGAGAATTTAGAATATGCAAATTACGAAGGAGCAGGAACAGAAGAAAATCCATATTTAATATATACAGCAAAACAATTACAATATATAAAGAAAAAAAATAGTACCAATACATATCATTATAAAATAATGAATGATATAGATGTAAGTGAGCTTACTAAGTTTGTTCCAATAGGAAATGCAAAAAAGCCATTTACTGGAGTATTAGATGGAAATGGATATAAAATAAATAATGTAAATATAGAATCATCAGACCAATATGTAGGACTATTTGGACAAACTAATAATGCTACAATAAAAAATGTAATATTAGAGAATATTAATGTAAAAGGAATAGTAAGTTCAGGAGACTCATATGTAGCAGGATTAGTTGGTTTAGCAACTAATTCAAATATAGAAAATGTAAAAATAAATGGTATTACAGTAGTAGAAGAAGGAAAAGCAACAAATGGTTATAGATATATAGGTGGATTGATAGGATATCAAAATGGTGGAACAGTAATAAATTCATATACAGAAGGAAGAATAGACACAATAGCAAAATCAGCAACAGGAAATATAGGAGGACTAGTAGGATGGATACAAGGTTCAGCAACAGTAGAAACAAGTAGTAGTAAAGTAAATATAACAAACAATTATACAAATAATATAGCTATAGGAGGATTAGTAGGATATTTAAATAGCTCAACATCAGGAATAACAATAAATAAAAGTTATAGTATAGCTAATATAGAAGGAAGTAGTTCAGGATTTACATATGTAGGAGGATTAATAGGGTACGCAAACCAATATAGAACTATAATAGAACAATCATATGCAATAGGAAATATAAAAATAGGAGAAAATACATCATATGTAGGAGGATTAATAGGATATATTGTTGGTGGTTATTCATGGTATAGTAAAGAAGATAAAAAATCTTACACATATCGTGGTGGTGAAGTAAATAATGCATATTCAAATGTAAAAATAGAAGGTATAGGAAATAGTTCATCACAAATAGGAGGATTAATAGGAAAATTAGATTTTATGTTAGCATTTAACAATACATATGCTATAGGAAAAATAGATGTACAAAACTATTCAATATTAGGAGGTCTAATAGGAATTAATAATTTTAAAACAGAAAATTCATATTGGACACCAGAAACAGTAGGAATAAGTGAGCAACAATCAACAATATCAGGAGAAACAAGAACAGTATTTGAAATGCTAAGTCAAGAAAATTATACAGATTGGGATTTTAGTGATATTTGGAAAATTGATCAAAACAGAAGAAGTTTTGCATATTTAAAAGATATAGATAAACCAGATGAAATATTAGAAGAAAATTTCCAATATGAGAAATATGCAGGAAATGGAACAGAAGAAAATCCATATATTATAGATAATATACAAAAATTTCAAAATATGAATTATTTTGCAAGTAATACCTATTTAAAATTAATAGCAGATTTTGATTTTTCAGAAGTAAAAAATTATCTTCCAATTGCAACAGAAACAAGACCATTTGATAAAAAATTAGAAGGAAATGGGCATAAGGTAAGTAATTTAAGTATAGAATCAACATATGATTTTACAGGAATATTTGGAAAAATTATCGATAGTACAATAAAAAATATTAAAATAGAAAATATTAATATAGTAGCAACAAAAAACTCAGGATATGAATATATAGGTGGATTAGCAGGACAATCTACAAATACAACAATTGAAAACATAGAAGTAAAAGGAGTTAATATATCAGAAAATGGAACTATAACAAACGATATCTATTTAGGAGGACTAGTAGGATATCAAAATGGAGGAATAGTAAAAAATTGTAATGTAGAAGGAGAAATAGTAACTAAGGAAAAATTAGCATCAGGATATATAGGAGGACTAGTAGGATATGAATATAGTTCAGCAACAATAGAAAAAAGTAATACAAAAATAGATATAGTAAATAATTTAACAGGAACTACAAATGTAGGAGGGTTAGTAGGATATTCAAATGCTACAACAATGAGTAAAAATTATAGCAAAGTTAATATAGATGGAAGTAGTTCAGGAAATACAAGTGTAGGAGGACTAATAGGATATATAATAAATAAAAATATTATAGAAGAATCATATGCAGTAGGAAATATAAAAATAGGAACTAATACATCATGGGCAGGAGGATTAATAGGATATCTTAATGTTAATACTATTGGTACTAATAATAGGACTAGTATAGATAATATTTATACAAATGTTGAAATAGAAGGTATAGGAAATAATCAGTCTCAAATAGGAGGATTAGTAGGAACAATATATTCTTCTTCTTTCGATATAAAAAATGCATATGCAGTAGGAAAAATAGATGTACAAAATTACTCAGTAGTAGGAGGTTTAATAGGAAACAATAATGCAAATGCAGTAAATTCATATTGGTCACCAGAAACAGTAGGAATAAGTGAACAAAATTCAACAATAGGAGGAGAAACAAGAACAGTATTTGAAATGCTAACTCAAGCTAATTATACAGAATGGGATTTTGACAATGTATGGAAAATAGAACCAAATAGAGGAAGCTTACCATATTTAAAAAATTTAGAAAGACCAAATGAAATATTACAAGAAAATTTCCAATATGAACAATATGAAGGAGCAGGAACAGAAGAAAATCCTTACATTATAGATAATATACAAAAATTTGAAAATATGAATTATTTTGCAAGTAATACACATTTATTATTAGGAGCAGACTTAGACTTTGTAGAAATAGAAAATTACATACCAGTTGGAACAGACTCAAGACCATTTGATAAAATATTAAATGGAAATGACCATAAAATTAGCAATTTAAATATAAAATTATCAAGTGAAAATATAGCTATATTTGAAAAAGTTGCTAATAGTACAATAAAAAACATGATAGTAGAAAATATAAATGTGGAAGGGACAAGAAGTACAGGCTATACATATGTAGCAGGATTAGCAGGTAAAGCAAATAATTCAACAATAGAAAATATAAAAATAAAAGGAATTACAATAACAGAAAAAGGAGATATAACAAGTAATATATACGTAGCTGGATTAATAGGATACCAAGAAGAAGGAACAGTAAAAAATTGTTATACAGAAGGAGAAATATTAACAAAACAAAAATCAGCATCAGGATATATAGGAGGATTAATAGGATATACAAAAGGTTCAGGAATAATAGAAGAAAGTAATAGCAAAATAAACATAAAAAATAATTATACAGGAACAACAAATGTAGGAGGATTAATAGGTTATTTATATGGAACTAGTGCAACAGTAGGACCAACAATAAATAAAAGTTATAGTACAGTTAATATAGATGGAAGTAATGCAGGAACAACACATACAGGGGGATTAATAGGATATATACATCCAAATAAAACCACAATAGAACAATCATATTCAATAGGAAAGATACAAATAGGAGCTAACACATCAAATGTAGGAGGACTAGTAGGAACTAGTGGATATTTTAGTGGTGCAGTTTCTTATACTAATATAGAAAATGCCTATTCAAATGTAGAAATAAAAGGTACAGGAAATAACTCTTCTTATATAGGAGGCTTAATGGGAAGTTCATATGCTACCATAAAAAATACATATGCAATAGGTAAGATAGACATATCAAATTACAAAACAACAGGAGGATTAGTAGCAAATGGCAAAGAAGCAATAGAAAACTCATATTGGGCACCAAATTTAATATACATAAGAATAGCAAATTCTACAAATATAGGAGAGCAAAGAACAATAGAAGAAATGCTAAAACAAGAAAATTATACAAATTGGGACTTTACTAACATATGGGAAATAAAACCAAATGGAGGAAGTACACCATATTTAAAATTTGCAGAACAACCAAGTGAAATATTAGAAGAAAATCTTTCACATGTAGAATATGAAGGAGAGGGAACAGAAACAAATCCATTCTTAATATACACAATAGAAGACTTACAAAACATAAGACTAAAAGACAAAATACAAAAATATTACTATAAAATAATGAATGACATAGATGCAACAGACTTTGGAAACTTTACTCCAATAGGAACACATAGAGACCCATTTATAGGAGTATTAGATGGAAATGGATACAAAGTAAGTAATCTAAACATAAAGTCATCAGAAGAATATGCAGGATTATTTAGACATAATGAAGGAACAATAAAGAATTTAACTGTAGATAATTTAACAGTTAATTCTAATTATACTGCAAATGCTACTGTTTATTTAGGAGGACTAATAGGATATAACAATGGTATTGTACAAGATGTAGAAATAAGTGGAAATGTAAATAACAAAGGTAATATAACTAATTTATATATGGGACAAGTTGTAGGCTATAATGAAGGAGTAATATTATCGAGCAAAATAAAAGGAACATTAAATAACACTGGAACAGTAATAAATTTATATGCAGGACAAGCAGTTGGATATAATTATAATACAGTTAGTAGTACATATAATAGTGGAATACTTAAAAATACAGGTAGTGTTACAAATGGATATATAGGAGGAATTGTAGGCCATAATAATGGAATTATAAAAATATCATATAATGTTGGTAATATTAATGTAAGTAATATAAGAACATTAATAGAAGGTGGAATTGCAGGAGTATCAACTGATACCATAATTAATACTTATAGTAAAGGAACAACCTCTATTAATGCTACAACAGCAACAATAGGAGGAATTGTAGGTCAAAACTCTGGAAATGTTACAAATACTTATACTTTAGATAACATTAAAAAAACAGTTAATACACAAACAATAGGAGGAATTACAGGAACAAATTCAAATACATCAGCTACAGTAACATCTTCATACTGGGCAATAGAAGGAATAGAAGACCAAGAAGGAAAAGGAACATTAAAAACACTAGAAGAATTGAAACAACAAAACACATTTGAAAACTGGAATTTTGCAAAAATATGGTCAATAGAAGAAAATGAAAATACACCAGTATTTAATAATGAACTAGAAAACTATTATTATAAAGACGGATACTGGGAATGGCATACAAAACCAGGAAATACAAGTGGTACAAATATTGTCATTGAGCCAGGTGCTATAATGTTTTCAGGACATAGTAGTAATACTCATAGAGATTATCTATATAAACATGTTGATGACTATGCAGGTCAAAAAACATACAAGTTTGCATTAGACGAGACAAAAACAAACTACTCATACTACTCTGATGGAGCAGGTTTCATATTCAATGCAAATAAAGAGAATGACAAATTATCAGGATATGTATTATTATTCAAATCAAATAAAGTATATCTATACAGATTAGAAAACGTAGACACAAATGAACTAGACAGAATAGAAACAATAACAAGTATTGTGCCATATGCAGAAGAAATAGCATGTGTTGACAAGCCAGACATTGACATACACAATTTAGTAATAACAACAACACCTTCACATGTAACAGTAATAGACAACGACAAAAGAATAATGAATATAAACACAGACTCTTCTAAACATGCAGGAGAAGACTATGGATTTATATCATCAGGAATGGTAAGTCAAAGCAATGAAGTAAGATTCTTAGAATTTGGTGTAGAAATACTAATGTATAATGTGCCAGTATTAAAAGTTAATGAAGAGGATCAACCACTAGAAAACGTAAAATTCCAAGTTAGAAATTCATCAAGAAAAATAGTAAGAGAAGGATTTACTAACGAAAATGGAATATACAACATGGAAGGGTTAAGACCAGGAGTATATACATTAGAAGAAGTAATAGCATGCTCAAATTATTATGCATTATCAACACAAATATATACATTTAGAATAACAGACGAAGGAAAAGCGGTAGATGTTAATACAGGAGAAGAAATTGAACTTAAAATAGTAAATAAAAAAATAAGATTCCAAATAAGTGTTAAAAATGAATGGGGAGAAGGAGTACCAGGTGCTAAATTCCACTTATATGATAAAAATGGAAATATAGTTCGTGGAGAAGATGGGAACCCAAGAGTATTTACATCAGGATCAGATGGAATTGTACATTTTACTGATATTGAACATGGAAATTATACTTATGTACAAATAGAAAGTGGAAGTGGACATAGACCATCTAGTGGAACACATCATGTTTCAATAGGAAAAGATGGAACTGTAACATTTGGAAATGGTTCAGGAGGAACAATTACAAATACAACAATAAAAGGAAAAGTAACAATTACAGTAAGTTCAGGCGGAAAAGGAGGAACTGGAGGAACAGGCGGTTCAGGCGGTGGATCTGGAAGTGGATCTGGAGGCTTAATAAGTGGTAGACCAACAGGAGGAATCTCAGGAATAGTCTTAGGAGTATATGATCCTAGTGGAAATGCAGTTAAAGATCGTGATGGAAACCCAATAAAAATAACAACAAATGGAGAAGGTGTAGGAGAAACAGAGTTACCACCAGGAAAATATGAAATAAAAATAGACAGTGTTCCAACAGGGGTTATTCCACCATCAATTTCACCAATAGAAATCACAGTAAAAGATGATGGTACAGTAGAGCCTAATCTAGAAGAAAATCCAATAGATATACCAGTAGAAATGGTAACTGCAACGGTAACTATAACAAAATGTAAAACAGGAACTAAAACAGGAGTACCAGGAGCAGTAATAGGACTATACAAAGAAGATGGAAGCGAACTATTAGACAGCGAAGGAAACCAAATAAAATTTACAACAGGAGAAAATGGAGAAATAGTACTACCATCTGTAGAATATGGAACATACAAATATAAAGAATTAGAAGCACCAGAAGGATATAAATTAAATAGCACAATGTACAGCTTTAAAGTAAACAGTGAAGGAGCAATAGTATTTGTAGAAGACACAAATGGAATAATTTACAATGATAGAATAATGTCAACAGAAGGAGCAACCAAACTAAAGAAATATAGAACAGGAACAACAACAGGAATAGCAGGAGCAGTAATAGGACTATATAAAGAAGATGGAAGCGAATTATTAGACAGTGAAGGAAACCAAATAAAACTAACAACAGGAGAAAATGGAGAAGTAGGACTACCATCACTAGAATATGGAACATACAAATATAAAGAATTAGAAGCACCAGAAGGATATAAATTAAATAGCACAATGTACAGCTTTAAAGTAAACAGTGAAGGAGCAATAGTATTTGTAGAAGACACAAATGGAATAATTTACAATGATAGAATAATGTCAACAGAAGGAGCAACCAAAATAAAGAAATATAGAACAGGAACAACAACAGGAATAGCAGGAGCAGTAATAGGACTATATAAAGAAGATGGAAGCGAATTATTAGACAACGAAGGAAACCAAATAAAACTAACAACAGGAGAAAACGGAGAAGTAGGACTACCATCATTAGAATATGGAACATACAAATACAAAGAAATAGAAGCACCAGAAGGATACAAACTAAACAGTACAATGTACAGCTTTAAAGTAAACAGCGAAGGAGCAATAGTATTTGTAGAAGACACAAATGGAATAATTTACAATGATAGAA
>CARBKU010000008.1 GCA_948946035.1 uncultured Clostridia bacterium | reverse complement strand
CTTGATTAATTCCAAGAGGGCTTTTATTATTTAAATGCATTGGCTAATTTTTCACCAATCTTTATACCACATTCAAAATTATAATTGTCACTTAATGTTATTAATTGTGTATAAATATTCATTATAAGTTCAAATTGTCGCAATTGTTTATCTGTAAGAGATGATTGCAATTTTTTTATTTCTTTGTCTAATTCATTTTGACATAAAGAAACATTATCAGGTTGATTCTCTAACATTTCAATTAATTTCCCTCTAATAATTTCATAAATTTTTTCAATATTCATTTTTTTACTCCATAATTCGTATTTTTCTTTAGTTTAACTCTTTTTTCTTACTAAGTCAAGATGTTAATTGCATATAACTTAAGCTGTTTATATTATTTTTGATATTGTTATACAATATAAAAAACAAGTTGTATTGGAGACAAATATGGATATTAAAACTAAAATTAAGGTAATTATGAAAGAACAGGGATATACAATATATTCTTTATCTAAAGCAACAGACTTATCTCAAACAAGTATAGCAAATTGGTTTAATAAATTGAATTATGAGCCTAGTGTTTCAGCATTAGAAAAGGTATGTGAAGTTTTTGGCATCACGATGTCAGAATTATTTGCGAAAGATGTTGAGGTTATGTTACCTTGTAGAGATGATATGAAAGATATATATCATAAATGGCAACGATTAACTCCTATACAGCGAAATGCTATAAAAGTTCACATTGATAGTTATATAAAGGGCAAAGGTTGTTGACTTTAGAAACACATTATGATAAAATAGGAGAATGGAAAAAGTGATAAATATAGCAATTTGTGATGATGATATTAATGTCACAAAAGAAATTGAAGATTTGATAAATAATATGTCAAACAAACAAATGTTTAACATAGAAATTTTTGTTGACGGAAATGAATTTTTGCAAACAGATTATGCTAAATATGATATTGTTTTTTTAGATATTGAAATGGGAAGTGTTTCAGGAATTGATATAGCTTTAGAAATACGAAAAATTAATGATAGTTCTATCATATTTTTTATAACAAATCATTTTAGGTATATATCTGAAGCATTAAAATCTATGCCGTTTCAATACATATTAAAACCAATTAATGTAAAAAGAGAATTGTTTTTTGAAGAATTTAATAGGGGATTAGAAAAATTAAAGAAATCTAAGCATTCTATTGTAATTAGCACTCAACTAGGTGAACAAACTATTAAAGCAGATACTATTCAATATATAGAATATATAAACAAGAAAATAATTTTCCATACAAATATAGGAGTTTTTGAAACAGTTGGCAAACTAAAAGAATGGGTTGAGAAGTTAATATCTTATGACTTTGTACAATGTCATAAAAGTTTTATAGTAAATTTAAATTATATAGAAAGTGTTAAACATAGTATGATTATCATTAGTGGCAACACAGAAATACCAATAGGGCGAAAGTATTCGCAAAATTTTATTGAGATTAGGAATAAATTTTTATTGAGAATTAAAATATGAAGAATTGGATGTTTATTTTAGCTGATATAATAGGCTTGCTTCTAATTATTATAATAATGAAAATGTTTTTTCCAATGTTTGGAGAAAAAAGACGATACAATATTTTGATAGAAATTATTGCAGATAGTTTATTTGTATTGATTGGAACAATTATTAATATATATAAAATTAATCAAATAATTTTTGCAATTTTCTTTTACTTGATAATATGCTTTTATTCTTGGTTATATGAGATAAAGCCTTTGAAAAGAATTTATTCATCATTATTGAGCTACATAATGATAATTGTTGGAGAGGTTTTAATGGGGCTCTTGGTAAGCTCAATAACAAAAATGTCGGTTGAAGAGTCTTTAATGAATATAGGGCATTATATTTTAAATGCAATTGTGTCAAAATTATTTATATATATAATTATAAAAATTATTTCTTCTTATGTGGTTTGCAAAACAAACTCTATACCTAAAATAGCAATGATAGCATTTATAATTTTACCAGCGACAACATTTTTAATGTTATATTTTACATCAGAATATACCTATAAAAACAACGAACAAATTGTGCAGATTATTTCATTTGTTTTGTCGTTGATGCTGATACTTTCTAACATTGTTGTGTTTTTTATATTAGATTATGTAGCAAAGCAGAAAGATGTAGAAAAGATTATTGAATCTAAAGCACAGCAGCTTGATTATGAAAGACAATATTATAGTGATTTATATGAAAAACAAGTTATAACAGATAAAGTTACGCATGATATTAAAAATAAATTTTTCGCAATCAATGTTTTATTCAAACAAGATCCTAAAGAGGCAGAAAAAGAACTTGACAACTTATTTAAAATATTTAATGATGTTAGTATGATGAAAATTACTGGGGAAACAGGAATAGATGCGCTTCTAAACAACAAATTTGCTTTGGCAAACGAAAATAACATTAAAACAGATGTAGAATGTATTATTGGTGAAATTAAAAATATAGATACCATTGATTTGTGTGTGATATTAGGAAATTTGTTAGACAATAGTATAGAAGCATGCATGAAAATCGAAAATATTGAAGAACGATTTATAAAAATTAATATAAAACAAGATTTGCAAACTCTTCAAATTAAAATAATTAATTCTAATAAATTAACTAAAAATATTGAAAGAACAACAAAAAAAGACAAAGCTCACCATGGTTTTGGAATAGAAAATATTAAAGAAATAATATGTAAGTATAATGGTTATTATGTTGTAGATAAGACAGAATCAACATACACAACATTAGTAGGCGTAATAGATAAATATGATTAATTATTTGGCAAAAAAAATAACGAACTATTATATTAAAAAAAATAGTATACAAGAAGAAGAACGGGAAGCATATGAATACTGTTTCGATATTATGTTGTCTACTTTGTTGAATTTATTGGCAATTATAATAATTTCTGTTGCAACTAGGCTATATATTGAAGGAACTGTTTTCTGTATTGTGTTTATGACTTTAAGAGGTATTGGCGGCGGATATCATGCAAATACGCATTTTTTATGTTTTATGACAATTATGATAGTGTTTGCTATTTATGTAATAATGCTAAAATTGTTGCCAGTTTCTGTTCTTTTTTATATTTCAATAGTGTTTTTAATTTTCGGCTTTGTAGTTATAACTTTATTAGCACCAGTAGATACAGAAACAAAGCCGTTAACTAAAGTTGAATATAAAAAAAATAGAATTAAAACATTAATACTCTTGATTTTATACACATTAATAGCTTCAATATTATTGATTTTTAAAGCAACAAAATATTATGCTTTTAACATTGTTTTTCCCTTATTTGCAGTTTCTGTATTAATGAGTTTAGGAACAATAAAGAATATAAAATGGAAACGAAATCAAAGATAAATCATATGTATGCAGAAGGATTGGAAACAATGCTTCTGTTTTTTATAATTTAAGCAGAAGTATTGTTGTTTGGGAGGTTTTGCATGCTGTTTAGGAAAACATATTGATTTTTGTCGACAAATAATTTATTATGTAAATATAAAACTTAGGAGGGAAAACATGGAAATCATTATGAAAGGGTTTAAATTTTTACAAATGTTCGATTGCTCTTGTGATTGTGATGGTTATTGTAGTTGCGATGTTGATCCAGGTCCAGATTGCAGTTGTATAGGATATTTCTATTGTTCAAATGACTAATGAAGTATATTGCATCTCATTATAATTTAGTCATACATGAAAATGAACAATCGATTTATTTATATAATACTTATAGCGGTGCATTGGCTAAATTGGAAAAAAGAGTTTATGAAAGCATTAATTCGATACCATTTGATGAGAATGGTATCGAGTTCTTTGAAAAATTAGTTTCTGAAGGATTTGTTGTTCCAGAGCAGTTGAATGAATTTAATAGAATTTTATTAAATAGCAAAAAGGATATATATGGAAATTATTCTTCAGAATTAAGTTTTGTTATCGCCCCAACTTTATTATGTAATTTACAATGTATTTATTGTTTCGAACATAGCAGCTGTAATGATATAATGAATATGGAAACGGGAAAATCAATTGTTCATTATATTTTGTCAACTAT
Organism: uncultured Clostridia bacterium; assembly: GCA_948946035.1. Lineage (GTDB taxonomy): Bacteria > Bacillota > Clostridia > TANB77 > CAG-508 > CAG-269. Next base: position 15,990 of record CARBKU010000008.1, on the reverse strand, counting down.
TACATCTGATACGAAAAAGGTCAAGATTAGTTGGTTTGGAGGAGAACCATTAATTGCTTTTGATGTAATTAAAAATCTGTCAAAATTATTGAAAGATGAATTTAAAGAGAGAAACATAGAATATTTTCCATCGATGATTACTAATGGCACATTACTTACAGAAGATAAATGCAAAATACTTGTTGAAGAATGTGGAATTAAAAAAATCCAAATAACTATTGATGGAGAATGCGAAACATATTGTAATATGAAACATGCTACAAAAGAACAATATTATAGACTTTTAGAAAATATTTTTGTAGCAACTAAGTATTTTGTTGTATCAATTAGACTAAATGCAACAAAAGACAATTATTATGAACTTGAGAATATTGCTGAATATTTAAAGAAAAATTGTTTGAATAAAAACAATTTAAAAACATACATAGCCCAAGTTGTTGATTATTCAAATAGTATGGATAATAAATGCTTTTCATTAAATGAATTTTTGACAAAAAAAATTGAATTCGATTTAAAAGAGATTAAAACAATTAGTAATGGGCATTTAGATATTCCTAAATATAGAAAAAATTATTGTGGTGCTTTACGATATCGAAATGCAGTAATAGGTCCTAAGGGAGAGCTGTATAAATGTGAGCATTTGATTGGAGAAGAGGATAAAATTATTGGTGATGTTTTTAATGGATTGTATTATAATGATCTATATTTGGAATTTTTAAATAACGATTTTAAACCTGACTGTAGGGAATGTATATTGTTTCCAAAATGTTTAGGAGGATGTCCAATCCAAAGAAAGCAATTAAAGCATGAAGAGTCTTGTTGTATAACGATTGAATATTTGATAGCATGTTTAAAAAACGAGCTTGGAATAAAATAATCTGTATAGATTAGAGGTAGTTATTTATTTCAATAATTATTAGAAGAGTTTAGTCTTAACTCTTCTATTTTTTGTCTTATATTTTACTAAATAAGTTGTTTGAGCTGATTAAATAGTCGTTTAGAAAAAATTATTGATTTTTAAAACTTTATATTTTAATATAAAATTATCAAAAACCAAGGAGAATGATATCATGAAACAAAACAATTCAACACAAAGAAAACACATTGCATTGATTCCAAGAATGGTGAGAAAAATTGGAGAGCTCTCAGCAAATCAAACATGCGCATGGTGGTCACATCAACCAAAAGTGCCAGATAGTATGAAGAAAGAAATAAAATGAAACGCAAATTATTATGAAACTTAATAATATTACTATGACTGGGTAAAGTAGTTTGCTCAGTCTATTGTGCATTATTGATAATTAAAAAGTTTTGGAGGGACAAATGACTAATTTAAAAAAACATATTATGATACCAATGCTAATATTGATCATGTTAGTTACATCAATATTTGGTTTTATTGTATCTTTTGTTGAAATAATTGATAAATCAACTACACCAATAGCAAAGTTAAATAGTGATAATTATGTGCCTTATAATTACGATGATTATTATGAAAATGCTTTTAAATCTTTAGCAAAAGAAGCAGAAGCTTTAGGTGGTTATGTAGAATATCCTATGAAAAACAATTATTCTTATTCTACAGTAAGTGATTATTCTAAGCAAAGTAAAGATACTATTAAAACTATTACAATAAAAACTACACCAACAGGAACTGAAAGTGCAGGAAATTATAAGAAAAGTGAGCCAATAAAGAATGCGTTGGTTAGGATTGATGGTGTTCCAAGATGGACTAATTCAAAAGGTCAAATCAAAGCTCCAATATATCGTGATTATGTTGAGTTGTATGTTGAAAAGGAAGGATATAATCCATATATAGAAATTATTAAAGGTGATGAACAAGAAAAGGTAGTTTATCTAAAGCAACCTAATGATGATATTGAAATATATTCAGCAATGTTATTCTATGCTGGAGAGTATTTTAATGTCTTGACACAAGAATGCCAAATTAACAATGATTTGTTGCCAACGCATTATTCAGAATTAACAATTAATACAAATGTTATTGCTGATGAATACCATATTTTAGTTAATGGTGAAAGCAGATATTTTTCTGACGAGCCAACATTTCATGGTATTATGTTTGATGAATTAAATCCTGAAGATAAGCTTTCAGTTCAAGTAATTTATCAAGATATTGAATCTAAAATTCTTGATACTTTTATATCAGTAGAAGAATTAAAATTTGATGAAGAAGAAATTAATAGGCAAGTTAGAGTCGCCAGAGGTAATATTGGTATCAATGTTGATACTGGAGATCAAGATTTAGGTGTTTTTGATAACTTTAACTTTGATTTCAGCAAGTTGGCTGAGTTATTAGGAAAAAATACTTTATCTAAAATATTGAAACCATTAAATTTTGAATATGATGTTCGTGAAGGAACTTATACAATTAGAATTGGATTTGACTGGGATATTCAAACAAAAAAAATGAAAGACGACGAAAAAAAGATGGAGGAGCTTAGTGAACAAATATATCAAAATTGCGAGAAAATGAAATCTTTAGATGATGCAATAAATGAAGAAACAGCAAAATTAAAATATAATCAAGAAAAACTAAAAGAATTAGAACAAAATTCTGCAGAATATGGTGATGAAATTAAAAGATTAAAAAGTCAACGAAAACAATCAATTAACAGAATGCATAATTTGCGTGGGAAGAAAAAAGAAAATGCACCCAAAATGAAACAATATCAAGAGGAATTGCAAAAAACAATTGACGATGTTAAAGCAACAAAAAAAGAATGTGATGATAAAGTTAAGGATTATCTTAATAAAGTGCAAAATGGCGAATGGAACATTAATGATTTAACATCAAGATTAAACTTGCTAGAACATTTTACTCAATCCGATATAGCAAAATTTAATCAATCAGGAAAATCCATTTCTTTTGGGTTAGAAATTTTTGGAATTTTTAAGTACAATGTAAAACGTCATGTTGCTGAGGAATTGTCTATTTCTGTAAGTGGAAAATTTGGGTTTAGTTGGAAAGGTATGTTCTTAGCATATGTTGTTCCATGTTACTATGGAGTTAATATTGAGGCAAAAATAGGTGCTGACTTAAATTTTATTAGAGATTATAATGATGAAGAAGATAAAAAAAATCAAAAACAATTTGATTTTATTCCATTAGAAAGATTTTGGGAAAGCATAAAACTAAAATTTGGAGTTTCAGCTACTGGTGAATTGGGAATAGGAGTTTGTGACATATTATCTGTAGGAGGATTCTTGAAATTTGAATATGCTGGCGAAGTGTATCCTGGAGCATATGATTTTCTAGATAATTCTAAATGGGGACATAAAATAGATATTAGCATTGGGGTAAAAGCTACTGCTCTTGTTTGGGATTGGGAACATTCTGCAATATGGACACTTCTTGATCAAACTGTAACTAAACCAGATTATAGTGATAAAGAAGATAGCAATAGTGAAAATACTCCTAATAATGGTGAAAACAATAATGAAGGGGATAGTAACAATACAGAAAATAGTGAAAACAACAATGCTGTAGAAGCTAGTAAATATTATAGTAACTTCTATTCTGCAACAGCAAATATGTTGTCACGTTCTAATTATTTGAATAGTCATAATAAAAGATTAAATAATATAGCTTTTTATAATTCATATCAAGAATCTAAACCTCAAATTATTACAATTGAAGGCAAATCAATCTTGACTTGGATAGAAGATGACTTATCTAGGACAGATTTGAATCGTACAGTATTGAAATATGCAATATTAGAAAATGGTGTTTGGAGTGAGACAAAGTCTATTTTAGATAATGGAACAGCGGATTATTATCATGAAATGTATTATGATGGACAAGATTTACATATTGTATGGCAAAAGATGTCTAATAAAATTGATTCAAATGATTTGATTGCTGTTAGTTCAGCGAGCGAAATTTATTATGCAAAATTTAATAAAACTAGCAATAAATTTGAAAGTGTTAAAAGACTGACTAATGATGCAACTGGAGATTTTGCACCAAAATTTGCGCTAAAAGAAAAAGCAAGTGATCCATTGACTATTATATGGAGAAAAAATAGCAATAATGATATCTTTGGTATGACTGGAGAAAATTATTTATATTCAATAACTTTTGATGGTGCAAACTGGATACAACCTAAATGTGAATATAATTCTAACAAATATTTTTCATTTACAACAGCTGCTTATAAAAACGAAGAATTGATGTTAGCATTTACAGAATTTGATGGATTAGAAATAGATTCTAACAGATACATCAAAGTTGTTAATGAAGCAGATATAAGAATTATTGCTACAGGAGAAAAACTAAATAATACTAATTTTACTAATGTCGATGGTAGTAGTATGCTTAGTTATTTTGATGGTGAACAAATTGTTATTTCTAGAGATTTATTGACATTAGAGACATTTAAAAATTTGGATTCTATAAGAATAGGTGAAGATTTTAAAATTCTTAATGACTCAACTATTGTTTATAAAAAGCTTCAAGGTAATGATAAATCTCAAATTTATTGTGCAACCTATAACAAAGTGACTGAAAGATGGAACTATGACATTAAAATTACAGAAGAAGAACTATCTATCATTAAGTGGTCTGCAAGCTTAGATAATAATGGACAAGTAGTAGTGACTTATAATGGTATGGATGAGAATGAAAATTGTGTTACTTGTGTTGTTACACGTGAGTTTAAATCTGATTTTGAAGTTATGGATGTATTTATTTTTGACAAACCAGTGATAAATAGCAACAATACTTTCACTTTCAAAATTTATAATTCAGGTGATTTCGTTCTTGATGATATAGTTATCACTGGTTATGGTATTACACATACAATTGATAGTGTTATTGGCGTAGGTGAAATAGGCTATATTGACCTAGAATTTAATGTGTCTAGATTTTCTGAGAATGAAGTTTTTACTATTAGTGCAGGTGGAAAAAGCAAAGAATATGTGCTTTCAACAGCTTTTGTAGATATTAAGCTCATTGGTGAAGTTGTAATTGAAAATGGTGAACAGAAATTTATAATTACAATAATTAACGATAGCGATTTTGTTGCGGATTGTATTATTAACATTTATATAAATGGAAAATTGTTGAAGAGTGAGGATATTTTGGTTGAGGCTTTGGAAGAAAAGAAATTAACTTTCATACTAGATAATTTAAATATTGGAGATTCTGTATGCTTTGACATAGTTTCTGATAAAGAAGATGTAAATAACTGCGACAATACAAAGATTTTCTCTTCTTTGATTGATACTAATAAAAATATAATACAAGAAAACATATATAAGCAGTTGCTGTCACAAGCGAAAGGATTTTTAATTTAATTAACAGAGGAGTATATGAATCAAAAGAAAAAAATAATATTGAGTGTAACAGGAACAATAATTGCGCTTGCTTTTATTACATTTTTTGTCTTAGGTTTAACAATATGGAGACCTAAGAGCACTGACGAATGGTTGGAAATATTCCAAAATAGCTTAAATATTGTGAAAGTAGAAAATTTTGAAGAATATACTAAAAATCAACCTTTAAGTATTAAAAGAAATATTACCATAGCAGAAAATGATAAGACACTGGCAATTTATGAGCAAGTTTGTTCTTATGATTTAAGAGACAATAAGGAAATAGGATATTTAAAACTAATTGAAACTTATCCGAATTATGAAAGTACTATTGATGATGTTTGTGATGAATATTATTTGAATGACGGTACAATGAGTATGCGTAGAGAAAATAGTGGTGAACAAAATGTGTCAAAATTTGATTCGGATAAGAACATTTTAAATACTATCATTACAGAGAATTTAGGAAATAAACTCTATTCTTTGAATAAAGATTATTTTGATTTGCAGAATAACAAAAAACTAATTATAAAAGAAGATAATGAATTGATTATCAATATACGGATAAAAGATAATTGCATTCAAGATTTCTTAAATTTAGAAAAAAGTGAAGAAGTTGGTTTCAGTAATGTAAATTTTAAAATGTGTATTACAAAGCAAGATTTTTTACTTAAAAATTTTTTATTAACGTATGTTATTGATGGTAAAAATTATAGTTTAGAAACAGAAATAAGTTGTATTGATAATATTTTAGTGCCTGATTGGGCTTAAAGTGGAGGTAAAAATATGACTAAGTTAAAATTGAAAAATTATTTTATTGTAATTTTGTTAGTTGTGCTAGCTATTGTTGGATATACATTAATTTTTAACAATAAAGTAATTGCCGAAGAAAATAAAGGAAGTGGAACAATTGATGACCCTTATATTATTTCTAGTGTAGAAGACTTTAATAATATTGGTTATAATTTGAATGCGTACTATAAACAAACAGACAATATAGATTTTACAGGAAAACCATTTTACATGATTGGTAGCATAAATCAACCATTTAAAGGACATTATGATGGTGGCAATTTCTTGTTGAATAATTTTGTTTTAGATAAGCCAAATGAGGAAAATGTTGGAGTATTTTCTTTCATTTATAGTGGTGCTAGTGTAAAAAATGTACATATTCAAAATGCAACAATTAATGGACATTCAAATGTTGGTGGCATTGCAGGTGCAAATGCTGGAATGATTTCTGACTGCTATGTTAATGCTGAAATTACAGCAAATCAAGCTGTAGGAGGTATTGTTGGAAATAATGCTGGAACTATTCTTGCTTGTTCAAATGCAGCCAAAGTTAGTGCGAATGATATGTATGCTGGAGGTATTTCTGCATTAAATTACAATTTAATTAGTTATTCTTATAACAAAGGAGAAATTGCCGCCGACACTTATGTAGGAGGTATTTCTGCAGTTAATAATGGAAGAGATACAGATGCAATAATAGAGTGTACATTCAATACAGGTAAGGTTAAAGGGAAAATTTATGGAAATATTGTTGGTGATAATCTGCAAGGTACTATCAAGCAAAATAGATGGTTGGAAAATGAAGATGTAAAAATAGATGTAGCTTTTAACAGTGGATTAATTTATTCATCGGCACAAAAGAGTATTTCTGAATTTAATAAAAGCAATGCGTTTTCAGACTGGAAAGACTTTGATAAATATTTTACATATTTAAATGATCAACCTATTCCAATATTAAAAAAAGAATATATTAAAGTAGAAAATATAATTTTTAATAGTGATTGTCAAAACAAGTTAAAACCAGGCGAAAGTACTATAATTGAAGCTAATGTTTATCCTGCACATGCTTCAATTAAAAAAATTGATTTGAAAGTAGTAAGTGGTGCTACTTATTGTGAATTTAACGCAGTAACTGGTGATATAAAAATCAAAGAAGATGCTGTTGTTGGAGAAAAAGTAACTATATTAGCTGAATCTGATAATGTAGTAAAGCAATATGTTATTGAAATAGCTAAAATAAGTCCAACTGACATAAATATTAAAGAAATTAATAATAATTATAATGTTGTGCCAGGCGGAAAAGCGAAAGTAAATACAGAATTGATTCCAGCTAATACCACAATAAAAGATATTCGTTATATATCAAGTTCACCTTATGCAGATATTGATTATAATGGCAATATTTCTATTAGTAAAGATGCACCGATAGGCAGTAAATTTACAATTACTGCACAAGCTTTTGACAATTTGAATCTAACAGCAGATTTAGAATTTACTATTGTAGAGCCTAAGATTGAAAAAATTGAAATTATCGCTGATAGAAATTCTTTTAAAATAACTGAAAGTTTATTTGTAAAAGGTTTAGCTTATGTTGAAGGTGGCGACATACTAAGTGTACAAGTTGACATCATAAGTTCAACTGCTTCAAATGCAAAATTATATAATGGTATTTTAACTTCCAGTGGAATTGGTGAGATAGTTTTGATTGCAGAATACAAAGGTGTAAAAACAACCTTAGTTGTAGAAGTTTTGCCAGAACCAGTAGTTAGTATTGATATAATTAATGTTAACAAATTTTATACTGATGAGGAATTAATCCTTATACCAGAAATTTTGCCTGCAAATGCTACATATGATAAAATAGAGTATGAAGTTGTTGGCGAAAATAGTATTAATGCACAAATCATAGGCAATATTTTGACCGCAGAAAAAGGTGGAACAATTCTTCTTAGGGCAAAAGTTAATGGTGTTTTTGTAGAAAAATTGATTTACGCAGAAGATAGTAGCAACAAAATAGAAGTTGAGGATATTAATCTTGTAGAAGATGCTTTTAAAGTTACTGAAAGTTTGCTGCTTAAATCTGTATTGTATCCTTCAGAGGCGTTTGCAAGTGTATATTATGAAATAGTTGAAGATAATGGTACTGAAGCCGCAATAAAAAATAATATTTTGACAGCTAAAAAAGTTGGTAAAATCATTTTAAAAGCATATACAAACAATTATGAAAAGTTGTTTGAGATTAATGTGGAAAAAGAACCAGTAAAATCAATTATTTTTAGTGGACTTGATTCATTTAAAGTTACTGGTGGCTTGCAACTGGGCGTAACTGTTATGCCACGTAATGCAACAAATCAAAATGTTTCATTTGAGATAGTGGGTGAAAATAATATTGGAGCCTTTATAAGAGATGATGGGTTTGTTGTAGCAGAAAAAGTTGGTTCAATTAATGTGAAAATTTCTGTTGACGACATAAGCGAAATATATACAATTAATGTTTTAAAAGAACCTGTAACAGATGTTAAATTTTTATCAAATAGGACATTTAAGCACACTGAAAGCTTGAATTTGGTTGCAATGGCTTTGCCACTAAATGCAACATACAGAGATATAAAGTTTTCAGTCGATAAGGAACTTAGTGACAATATTAATCCAACAATTGTAGATAATATTTTATATGCGGATGCTCCAGGAATAATTATAATTGAAATGGAAGTAGATGGTAAGATTTATAAAACATCCATTGAAGTAATGCCTGAGCCGGTAATTTCTGTAAATATAGAATATGCTCCAGAAAATGCAGATATATTTAAAACAAGTAATAGATTATTGCTAACACCTACTATTTATCCATTAAATGCTACAAATCAACTTGTTAGAGTTGAAATTGTTGAATATATGGAGTTGTATGGTAATAAACAAGAAATGGAAGTATCATTGATATTAGCTGAAAGTTATGGAGCTAGTTTTGAAATAAATGCTTTTTCACATTTATACTTAATTTCAAATCTCCCTGGAACAATTGTGTTAAGGGTAACATCTTTGTCTAATGAGCATATTCAATATGAATTTGAAGTTGAAGTCGGCGAAGAATATGTGGATAGTATTGAATTAGGGTTTAATGAGGAAAATGTTGAGAAAAATGCACTTAATACAGATGATAGCATTTTAGATAGTTACAAAGAAGCAATTAGTGAAAATTATTTCTATTATGATCATATTTATATGTTAACTGGTGCTAGTACAACATTTAAAACAAATAATTTAGCAAAAAATTTACAATTAATGCCATCATATACTAGTGATTTAGAATTTGTATATTATCTATGTGAAGAAGATTATTTGTTAGATATTAATAGACACATTGTTAATAATAACAATAATGCGTATTTGAAAAAAGATGGTTTAAATATTAAATCAAATAAAAAGATAGGTGATGTTTGGTTTGTTGCAATATCAAATCATGGCGAAAATGGTGTAGTTAAATCAAAGCCTGTAATTATCAGTATAAGGCATATTAATATTAAAGATATAAGAGAAATTACAATTGATGATAATACAGGAAAGATTTATACTGCAAGCGAAACTGGTCAATTAGCTGGTATGATTGGATATGAAATCACAATAAGAAATAATGATAATTTTAATATTGTAAAACGCATAGAAACTAGTGTTTTAAATCTATATATAAAAGCATACAGATATACTTTACCAGAATATGAAATTCAAGTATGTTTGTTATTAGAATCAGGCGATGGCGAAAATATTGAAGAGGTAAAATACACTTTAGATTTAAATAATTTTAATGGATTTCTAAAAAAACCATCGGAACAAATTGATGATGTTATTGAAGATCAGAATGATTATAACTTGATTTCAATTTATGATTTTGGTTTTTGGACTGATAGAAAAAATCAAGAAAATCCAGTCATTAATATGGATTATCACACAAGATATTTGTATTTTTATGGTAGAGGAAATCATAGTATATATGGACTTGATATTGCTGTTGATACAACAGGAATATCAAAAATTGATAAAAATGTAAAAATTGAAAATAGTTTGGAATTTACTTTTGACGATATTGGTTTTGTTGCTAGTGCAAATAAAGCTGCAGTAAGGATATATGGCAACACAGACTTAACAATAAACATCAAAAACAAAGTTAGCATAACTGGTGGCAAAGGTAATAATGGTGTTGCTGGTACTAATGGTAATAGCTTTTATGGTCGTGCAAGTTCAGGAAGAAGAGGCGATTCAGGAGAAGTAGCTTGGATTGCTGGTGCTAAACCAGATGGTGGACATGGAGGTTCAGGTAGCAATGGACAACATGGTGGCAAAGGAAATGATGGTACAGATGGACAAAATGGTGGATTTGCTATTAGAGCAGATAAAGTTGAAAATATAAAATTCAATTTTGAGGATAATGCACATCTAACCTTAAAAGGTGCAGATGGCGGAAATGGTGGTGCTGGTGGTAACGGCGGAAATGGACAATCTGGTGGAAATGGTGGTGCCGGCGGTGAAGGTTGCTTAAGGTACGTTGTCGTTTCAAATATTGCTGGTAAAGGTGGTAATGGCGGACGAGGCGGAAACGGAGGCAATGCAGGTGCAGGCGGTAAAGGTGGCGATGCAGGTGCAGGCGGATTAGCAATAAACACTAATTTAATTAAATGTATATCTAATGAATTAAGTGCAAATAAAGTATCATTATCTGATGGTAAGGATGGTTCTGTAGGTAAAGGTGGAGTTGCTGGCCAAGCTGGAACCAAAGGTTATGGCGGAGCTGCTGGTAAAGGTGGCTTTGGAGTAATAATTTTAGTCCCATATCATGGAAAAGATGGTAGTGCAGGAGCTAATGGTAGCAATGGAGAATCCGCTTCAGCAGGAAAAGATGGACAAATAAAACAAATAGTATATGATAAATAATGGAGGTTTTAAATGAAAAGAAAATTATACTTAATTTTAATTGCAATTTTGTTATTATTCTCAGTAACAATTAGTCTTGTTGCTTGTGGAGAGAAACAAGAAGAAGTCGATGCTCCTCGTTTTTATGAACAGGAAATCGAGATTGGAACAGATTACATAAAAATTAAATCTGTATATACACCTTATGAAGATTTAGTTGCAGAGTATCGTTTGAATGACAATGGCAAATGGCAAAAAGAAAACGAATTCAAAAATTTAACTTCTGGTACAGAGTACACAATATTTTTAAGAACAGCAGAAAGTAAAAAATATAAACAAAGCGAAGAAGTTTCTATCAAGATTACAACTTTAAAAGCAGAACAAAGTGCAATTCCAGAAGTTAAATTTACACAAGAGGGCAAGAAAATTGTGCTAAATGGCTTTACAGAAGAAATGGAAGTGTGTTGGGATAGTAAAAATGAAAATTGGACTCAAGTGAGTGAATATGAGTACAAAACCAATGGAGAGTACATAATCAAGATTCGTTACAAAGAATCAAATACTAGTTTGACTGGCGAGGCTCAAGAGATAAAAGTAGTTATTAGTGATTATGCAGGTGGAAATGGAACAGAAGAAAATCCTTATTTGATATCTAATTATAAAGAATTTAGTGTATTAATGGAGGATTGTAATAAATCTTTGGATAATTATTACAAAATAGTTGAAGATATTACTTTTCCTAATACTCCAGTAACTTTTGCAAAAGGTACACAAACTAATAGTAATTTAGGGGGCTATATTGATGGTAATAATAAAAAAATTATCAATCCTAAAATCACTGATTCAGATAGAAGTCGAATTGATGTTGGAATTATAAATCGTGTGAAATCAATAAAAAATCTTAATATTGTAAATGCTGAAATTAATTATACAGAAACATCTTCAAGAAAAGATGATACTGGAATTGGTGTATTAGTTGGTTGTGCTAATGAAATAATTAATTGTCATGTAACAGGTACTATTAATGTTTCATGCAGTTGGGGGAAAAATATAATTGGTGGCATTGCTGGAATACTAGAAACTTCATCAAATTATGAGAATGGATTAATAGAGAAATCTTCTGCAGAAATTAATATGACTATAAATGAAAATAAATCATCTGGAGATGTTTTAAAAGTTGGTGGAATTGTTGGTGAATTATTCAAAAATGAAAAGTTTGCTGGGAAGTTTAATAATAGTAATTTTAATTTGTCAAGGTTAAAAGCGAATGTAAATTTATCATTTAACAATTGTGCAGATATTAATACAGCAGGCATTTTAGGTTATATGAATAATCAATCAAAACTTAATGTTGAGATTAATAATTCAATTTCAACTGGCGAAATCGTATATACAAATGATAATGTTATTACAAAAGAAGTAGTTGCGATGGGTGGTATTGCAGGTCAATTTAGTGGAAATGTAACAAATTGTGTGTCTGATTTGGATATTAAAGTCATTGACAGAACAACTGAGGCGTCTTCTAGTGGCAAATTAATTTATCTAGCAGGTATTGTTGGTTTTGACCAACCTTGGACAAAAGCAGAAAATAGAGTAATCAAGAATGTTTTGTATTGTGGAGAGATTTATATTGAAAAGGAAGAAAGTACAGTTATAACAATGTATGGTTGTGATTCAATGGCAAATTCAGCATCTGGTGGCAATTTGACAATTGAAAACGCATGGCATGCAGGAATATTAGGCATTGCAGCTGGTGAAAACTCTTATCCAGCCGATAGTGATGATGAATATTTGACAGTAGCTTGGCAAAAAGACACTTTGAAACTAGATGAAAATATTTGGAATTTGGTTGAAGGTAAGTTGCCAACTATAAAATAATTTAGTGGAGTTTACTAATGATTAGAAAAAGAGTAAAAGATAAAATATTTGTAATATCAATTACTTTGTTTATTTTGTTAATATCTTTAGTTATTATTATGACTTTTGGCTCAAGTTATGTTGTTGCTGAAAATAGTAATGGCAATGATGACTTATTGCTTGAAATAAATAATGCAGATGAATTTAAGCAATTTGCGGTTGATGTTAATAATGGCATAAAAGATGGATTTTATGGATATACTTTTACTCTAAATTCTAACATTGAATTAACTGAAGAATTATGGATTCCAGTTGGCACAAATGAATATCCATTTAAAGGCACATTTAATGGTAATGGATATGAAATTTCTGGTCTTAATATTAATAATCAAGAAAAAAATCAGACTGGTTTGTTTGGCAATATATTTTCCAGTGCGACAATTAAAAATGTTGCTGTAAAAGGCAATGTTTTTGGCACAAATTATACAGCTGGAATAGTTGGATACAACGCGGGTAAAGTTGAAAACTGTTTTAATTATTCAGAAATACAAGCTATTGATGGTTCTGTAAATATTGGCGGCGTAGTAGGATATAACATTGGTGAGGTTATTGGTTGTGGCAATTATGGAACAATCAATGAAAATTTTTTGTCAGTCGTTGGAGGAGTAATAGGCAACAATGCTGGCAAATGTGTGAATTGTTTTAACATTGGAAAGGTTAGTTCAATTGATGCAGTTGTAGGTGGAGTTGTTGGACAAAATAATGAAAAAGCAATAGTTGCAGAATCTTTCAACAGTGGCAATATAATAGGAAAAACGGACATTGGGGGCATTGCAGGTATTAATTTTGGCAAAATTAGCGATGTTTACAACACAGGTTTTGTATATGGTAATGTTAACAATGTTGGTGGTATTATTGGAACTAATGAAGCATCAGCTGAATTAAAATCAGCATATTCGGCAACAGCTCAAATTTATGGACATTCTACATTTGCTGCTATTGTTGGATTAAATAAAGGCATAGTATATCGAGTTTATTATGACAAAAATATTTTTGATGGTGATATTGTCAATGGATATGCTGCATCTGAATCTTTTGGGTTGAGAACAGAATTGATGTTACATAGCAATTCACTGGCTGACAATGAAAAATTAGGCGGACTTTTGCTGTCAGAGAACTCTAATGTATGGATTAAAAATGAAAGTGATGAAACATATGGATATTATCCAGAATTAAAATTTTTTTCTGAAAATAACAATATTGTTTCAAAGCAATCAACTAAAGTTTTTAGAACAAAATTAAGTGCAGAAGATGTTGAATTGACAGAAACTACATTTGTTTATGATAATACTGCAAAGACTCCAAAAATTAAACTAAAAGATTTATTGCTTGAAGAGGGCGAGGATTACATTATAAGTTATAAGGATAATATCAATGCTGGTAAAGCAGAGGTTTTAGTTAATTTCTTAAACAATTTCTCAGGCGAAATTAAAAAGAACTTCAATATTGAAAAGAAAGAAATTGGTTATGAGTGGATTGTTGAAGAGTATATTTACAATGGGAAATTTCAAGCACCTACCATAACAATTATTTCTGGCATCGTTGATGGACAAGATGTTACATTTGAATATATCTATGTTAATTCAATTAATTTTGGAACATATCAAGCTAATGTTAAACTTGCTGATACTGAAATAAATAAAAATTATTTTATTCAAAAAAATATTCAAACATATAATATCAAAAAGAAACTTATTGATATTGAATGGTCAAGTGACAAACTTTATTATAATGGTTTGCCACAAGCACCTACTATAGTAAATATAAATGGAATTTTAAATAATGATAGTATTGTTTTGAAATATGATTATTCTGATAACATAAATGTCAATAATTATGAACTCAATTTTGAATTGCAAGATAATGATATTAATAATAACTACTATTTTGAAATTTCTGCATTAAATTATCAAATTTATAAGCAAACAATTGAGATTGTATGGAATGAGTATGACTTTGTTTATAATGCTGAGATTCAGCATCCAACTGCAAAAGTAGTGTCAGGTCAAATAGGTAATGAGATTATTCAGTTGCAGTACATAGGTTTTGAAGGAAATATAAATGCTAATGAATACAATGAATATTTTGTGCAAGCAATACTTGCTGATAATGCTATAAATAGAAACTATTTTTTAGATTATTCTGTTTTGTATTATAGTATAAAAAAAAGACCTATAACTATTGATTGGTGGGATACTCCATTAGTTTATTCTGGACAAGCTCAACATCCAGTATGTTATGTGCAATCAGGAGTTTTAGGTGATGATATAATTACTTTTGAATATTTAGATTATAATAACAATATTAATGCAGGTAGAGGATATGTTGCTATTGTAAAATTAGCAGATAATTCTGTAAATGACAATTATTTTTTTGAAACTCAAAATAAAGAATATAGTATAGAAAAAGCAAAATTTAATGTTGATAATGTTGTTTTTAAGGATGCAGTTTTTGCATATGATGGTAACAATAAAAGCATTTTTATTCAATCTGAACTTCCCATTGGCGTTAATGTTGAGTATGAAAATAACTCTGCTGTTGAAATAGGTGAATACAAAGTTAAAGCAAATTTTACAGTCAACGAAAATAATTATTTACCATTAAAAAAAACATTTTTAGAAGCAGTGATATTTATTGCACAATCAACTTTTAATACTGATGACAATAAAATAAATTTGACAATTTTAGATAATTTTTCTTATTCTATGAGAGTTGATATTAAAGGTGTAAAAAAATCAAAAGCTTTTAAAGTTTCTAACAAAAGGGTTTTAAATGCATATTCAGTAAATATTTTAGATTTTAATGGTAAAGTAAAAATTTCAATAATTTTAACAGAAAAAGATAATAAAAATACTGGTTTAGCAATTGCATATAAAAATGCTAATGGAGATATTATTTTTCCCGAATATAACCTTGAAGATGGTATGATTGTTTTTGTAGCAGATAATATTTCAAGTTTTGTAGTCATTGCTGACAATAATTATACTTTATTATTTATTATAATAGGAAGTGTTTTGGGTATATGTATTATTGTTTCTA
>CARBKU010000007.1:20319-21160 GCA_948946035.1 uncultured Clostridia bacterium | reverse complement strand
GATGAATTAAAAAAAGAGTTAGAAGATTTAGGGGAAAAGCCATTTAGAGCAGAACAGATATTTAAGTGGTTATATCAAGAAAAGGTAAAAAGTTTTAATGAAATGACAAATTTATCACTTGAGTTAAGAAAAAAACTGAAAGAAAACTATTCTATATGTAATTTTAATATATTAAAAAAACAAGAATCTAAAGATGGAACAATAAAATACTTATTTGATGTGCTTGATGGTAATGCAATAGAAACAGTAGTAATGAGTTACCATCATGGGCATAGTATATGTGTTTCTTCACAAATTGGTTGTAAGATGGGATGCAAATTTTGTGCTTCAACAGGAATAAATTTTATAAGAAATTTAAGTAGTGGAGAGATTATAGAACAATTATTAGCAGTAGAACAGGATACAGGTATTAAAATTTCAAACATTGTATATATGGGGATAGGAGAGCCATTAGATAATTATAATAATGTTGTAAATTCAATTAGAATAATAAATAATCCTAAAGGGTTAAATATTGGGGCAAGACATATAAGTATTTCTACAAGTGGATTAGTTCCTAAAATATATAAATTGGCAGAAGAAAATATACAATGTACATTGTCAATTTCTCTTCATGCAACAAATAATAAAAAAAGAAGTAGCATGATGCCAGTAAATAATACTTACCAAATCGAAGAATTAATACATGCATGTAAAGATTATATAAAAATAACTAATAGAAGAATTTCTTTTGAATATGCATTAGCAAAAGACAATAATGATAACCTTGATGATGCAAAAGAATTAGTAAATTTACTTAAAGGTATGATATGCCATATTAATTTAATTCCTATTAATAAAA
>CARBKU010000007.1:9614-20309 GCA_948946035.1 uncultured Clostridia bacterium | reverse complement strand
AAATTTTGATAAAAGTTCAAATGAAAATATTATTAAGTTTAGAGATTATTTAAATGAACATGGCATTGTTGCAACAATTAGAAGAGAATTGGGAGCTGATATTGATGCAGCTTGTGGACAATTACGAAGGAAAAATTTAGATGGATAGTAGATTATCCATATTATAAAATCCATTATTCTTTGTTAAAAGAAATCTTGTAGCTTGTAAAGTTCCTTCAATAAATACTTTAGGAGAATAAGTAGTATGTTTAAATTCAAGTGTTTCATAATCACTAAAAAATTTGATTATATGTTCACCAGCTATATTACCTCCACGAAGCGAAGAAATACCAATTTCGTTTTCTTCTCTTTTACCTTCACGTCCATAAATTATAGCTTTTGTATTATTAAAAGATTCGTTAATAGTTTCAGCAAACATTTTTGCTGTTCCACTAGGAGAATCTTTTTTTCTTTTATGGTGTGTTTCAATAATTTCTATATCAGCATTTGTAATTTGATTAGAAACCGTTTTTAAAATTCTTTTTAAAAGTGCAATATTAAAAGACATATTTGCAGACTGAAAAATAGGTATTTGTTTTGAGTAATCTTTTAATACTAAAATGTCTTTGTTTGCTAATCCAGTTGTGGCAATTACTATAGGAGTTTGTGAATTAAGTGCATATTTAGAGATTTTTCGAGTTCCTTCTGGAGAAGAAAAGTCAATTATAATATCAGGAGTTAAAGTGTTTATAAGATTTGTAGATATTTCACTAATACTAGAAAATACAGGGAATTCATTATTGACCTTAGAGTTGTCAAATCCTGCAATTACACACATATCGTCACTAGAATTAATGGCTTTTACTACTAGTTTGCCCATATGACCATTACAACCAGATACTAATACTTTCTTTTTCATAATAATTTTCTCCTTTCGTGCAACTATAATCTTAGGGATATAGAACTTTGGCAATAATAATATATATTTTAAATAGCGTGAGAAGGTTTATAATTTTTTTTCACTACTTCATCAATGTCATTAAGTTAAGAATAAATATATAATTTTTTAAATATTTTCGGCTTAATACGTCGAAAGAAATTGTAACATAATTGCATGAGCCTCTTTCACTCAGACCCTCGCAATAAATTGCGAGTACTGTGAACATCCCTCATATAATTATTAACAATTTCTAATACTCCTCCAATCGCATTCAAATATTGAAAAAATTATATATTTATCCTTAACTTAATGACATTGACTTCACCATTCTAAAAATCCTAAAGAAAAGTTTTTTAAACTTTTCTAAGAATTTTTGAACGGTTACCCCAGAGTCGTTCCAAAAAAATAGAATTATAAACCTTCTCGCGCTATTTAAGGTATATACTAATATTGCCAAAATTCTATTTCCCTAAGGATATTTTTGTTTAAAAAATTATAATATACTTGTTTTTTGGAGGAAAATATTGTATAATTTATAGGGTAAAATAAAATATAAGGGGGATAAGATGAGAGTTAACAAAAAAATATTTATAACTTTTATTACATTTATTACAATTATATTAATAGCAAGTACAAAATATGCAAATGAAGATATAAAAATAGAAAATAACTCTGTCACAGAAGAATATAAAATATGGGAAAACTTATCAGAAGATGAAAAGAAAAAATATATACAACCCTTGCCATTTTCAGTACAATTAGACATTGATGATAGTGAAGTAAATAATCAAAATGCAAAATTAAGAGCAACATCACTACCAACTAGATATTCATTAAAAGACGAAATAGAATTAACCGTAAGGGACCAAGGAATAACAGGAGAATGTTGGGCATTTACAACAACAAATTTAATATCAACAAATCTTGAAAAAACAGGAAAAACTAAAAGATTCACATTATTCTCTACAAGACATATGGATTATACAACAAGTTTAACATTTTTAGATGGAAGAAATAATTTAGGATATAATAGAGAAGTGTATTATGGTGGAAATTGTTACTTAGGACTAAATTACTGTACAGCTGGTTATGGACCAATATTAGAAAGTGAAATGCCTTTTGCAAATAATGATAATAAAATTAGTTTATCAACTATAAAAGGAAAAAAAGTAAATAATAAAATTGAAGAATATATTGAAATGCCATCATTATACAAAAAAATTGTTAATAATAAAATAGTATATTATAATGGAAACACTCAAAATAGTATAGCTTACAAAGAATACACAAATTCACAAGCACAAACTATTAGAAATAAAATAAAAAATCATATAAAGAATTATGGAGCGGTTAGTGCATATACATATGTAAATGGGACACAATATTTTGATACAAATAACATATATACAATGAAAAATTATTATTGTGATGATAATAATACAGTACCAAATCATGCAGTAACAATAGTAGGATGGGATGACAATTATCCAGCATCTAACTTTAACAGTAGCAAAAGGCCTAAAAATAATGGGGCATATATTGTACTAAATTCACATGGAAGTTCAGTTTATGATAAGGGATATATGTATGTTTCTTATGATGATGCACTAATTGAAAGAGGTACAATAGGAGTTACAAAATCATCAAATATTGATTATAATAACATTTATCAATATGATGAATTAGGGCATAGTAGTAGTATTCTAATAAGCACAGGAGGTAATGTTGCTAATAGTGCATATATGGCAAATGTTTTTAGCAAAAAGGATATTAATCAAAAGGAATATTTAAATGAAGTAGGGATTTATGTTCCAGTAAAATCATCTGTAACAATATATGCAAACATCAAAAATAATAATAAATCAACATTAACAAAAATAAAAGAATGTGGAGAACAAGAAGTAGGATACCATACAATTAAATTATCTAGTCCATTAGAAATTACAGGAACACAATTTGTAGTAGCTGCTAAATATACAAATACTAATGGAGCAGTTAATATGCCTATGGAATTTAACTACAAATCAAATGGTAGAGGAACTAATTTCTGGGATACAGCTAAAAGTCAAGTAGGGCAGTCTTTCTATTCAGTAAATGGAACAACGTGGAGAGATTTAGCAACTAATTATAGAGATTCAAATTTCTGTATAAAAGCATTTACAACAGTTAAAGAGATTAAAACAGTAAAAGTTACAGGAGTAACTTTAAATAAAAAATCTATGCAATTAAATGTAGGAGATAGTAATACACTAATAGCTACAATAAAACCAACAAATGCTACAAATAAAAATGTTACATATACAAGTAGTAATACTAAAGTTGCTACTGTTACAAGTGGAGGAGTAGTGAAAGCTATAAACTCAGGAGAAGCAGTTATTACAGTAAAAACAGCTGATGGAAAATTTACTGCAAGTTGTAATGTTACGGTAATTGCTAAAAAATCAAATAATAAAGTAGGAGTAACATATGAATCACATGTACAAGATATAGGATGGCAAAAATGGGTATCAAATGGAACAATAGCAGGAACATCAGGAAAGAGCAAAAGAGTAGAGGCACTAAAAATAAAATTAACAAATGCACCATCAAATGCTAAAATTTCATATCAATCACATGTGCAAGACATAGGATGGCAAGGCTGGAAATCAAATGGAGAATTAACAGGAACAGCAGGAAAAAGTAAAAGAGTTGAAGGTATTAAGATTAAACTAGAAAACATGCCAAATTATACAATACAATATAGAGTACATATTCAAAATTTAGGATGGCAAGAATGGAAATCAGATGGAGAAATGGCAGGAACATCTGGAAAATCCTTAAGAATGGAAGCAATTCAAATAAGAATTTTAAAAAAGACTAATGTAGGAGTAACATATGAGTCACATGTACAAGATATAGGATGGCAAAAATGGGTATCAAATGGAACAATAGCAGGAACATCAGGAAAGAGCAAAAGAGTAGAGGCACTAAAAATAAAATTAACAAATGCACCATCAAATGCTAAAATTTCATATCAATCACATGTGCAAGACATAGGATGGCAAGGCTGGAAATCAAATGGAGAATTAACAGGAACAGCAGGAAAAAGTAAAAGAGTTGAAGGTATTAAGATTAAACTAGAAAACATGCCAAATTATACAATACAATATAGAGTACATATTCAAAATTTAGGATGGCAAGAATGGAAATCAGATGGAGAAATGGCAGGAACATCTGGAAAATGCTTAAGAATAGAAGCAATTCAAATAAGGATTTTTGAAAAGAGGAATTAGTAGTGTTACTAAAAGATATAAAATTACCATTTGCTAATAAAATAAAAGTATATGCTTTTGTAGGACCTTCTGGGACTGGTAAAAGTTATAGGGCACAAATGGTAGCAAACGAAAGAAATATAAATTATATTATAGATGATGGTTTATTAATAAAAGAAAACCAGGTAATAGCAGGAGAATCTGCAAAAAAAGCACCTACAAAAGTAGGAACAGTAAAACATGCACTATTTTATGAAGATGAAGAAAAAGAAATTATTGTAAAAGCTTTAAAGAAATATAAGCCAGAAAGTATACTAATTTTAGGTACTTCAGATGGTATGGTACAAAAAATTTCTGCAAATCTAGGATTGCCAGAAATATCAGAAACAATATATATTAAAGATGTTGCTACAGAACAGGAAATGCAAACAGCAAGAAGAATTAGGGTAACAGAAGGAAAACATGTTATTCCTGTTCCAACATTTGAAATAAAAAAAGACTTTTCAGGGTATTTATTAGATCCTTTACAAATATTTAAATCAAAAGGAAAAGGTCAAAAACCATATATATCTGAAAAATCAATAATTAGACCAACATTTAGTTATATGGGAAGATTTACAATTTCAGATTTAGTCTTTAGACAAATTGTTGAGTATTTAGCTTGTCAAACACCAGCTATTTATAAAGTTTTAAAAACTCGTGTGGAAAATTATGGAGAAGGTGTAAAACTTTATATGGAAGTTACTATTGTTTATGGTTTTAATGTTGTTGATGGATTAAATGACTTTAAACAGAAGTCAAAAAAAGAGATAGAAAAGTTAACTGCTATGAATGTAGTAGAGTTTGATGTAGTAGCAAAAAATATTTATGTAGCAGAAAATGAATCAATTTTTGAATAGAAAAAGGTAGGAATTTTTATGGGATTTGTAGTAGCTATTGATGGACCAGCAGGAGCTGGAAAAGGAACAATTGCGAAATTAGTTGCTAATAAAGTTGAACTAGTAAATATTGATACTGGTGCAATGTTTAGATGTGTAGCATTAAAAGCATTAAATAATGGAATTAATAGTAATCAAGTAGAAAGAATAGAGGAAATGTTAAAAGACATTTCAATTGAAATAAAGAGAAAAGACAATGAACAAATTATATTTTTAGATAGTAATGATGTATCAGATGAAATAAGAACAACAAAAGTAGATGAATGTGTTGCAAAATATGCAAAATTAAAATGTGTTAGGGATAAAATGACATTATTAGAAAGAAAAATGAGTGAAGTTCGGAGATATACTAATGGAGGGAAGAGATATAGGAACAACAGTATTTCCAAATGCAGATGTAAAAATATACTTAGATGCCTCAGTAGAAGAAAGAGCAAGAAGAAGATATAATCAAAATTTAGAAAAAGGTATGAATGTAACTTACGAAGAAATTTTAGAAAGCATTAAGCAAAGAAATATTTTAGAAACACAAAGGGAAATATCACCATTAAGGCAAGCAGAAGATGCTATATATATTGATTCTAGTGATTTAACTATAGAAGAAGTAGTAAATAAAATAGTTGGAATTATAAAAGAAAAGATGAGTTCAATATAGGAGGAGTGCATGAAGGAGTTTTTTAAAAAAATAATAAGAGGAATTGTAAAAAGTGCAATTTATATTTATTGTAAAATAGTGTATGGAATGAAAATAGAAGGAAAGGAAAACATACCAAAACAAGGACCTATAATAATTGCTGGAAATCATAGAAGTTTCTTGGATCCTCCATTAATAGAAGTAACATGTGGACGTTACACAAGATTCTTGGCGAAAGAAGAACTAACAAAAAGCAAATTTTTAGCATTCCTAGGAAAAGTATTTGATGCAATACTAGTAAAAAGAGACTCAAAAGAAGTAAAAGCATTAAAAGAATCAATGCAAACATTAAAAAATGGTCATTGTTTGGCACTATTTCCAGAAGGAACTAGAAATGGAATAGAAAAAGGAGAAAAGGCAAAAGCTGGAGTAGCTTTTTTTGCGGTAAGAAGTGGAGCAAAAGTAATACCATGTGGAATAAAAGGTGGAAAAAAGGGTGAATGGAAGGTAACAATAAAATATGGAAAACCACTAGATTTTAGTGAATATAAAGGAAGTAAAGACAAAGAAATCTTAGAAAAAGTGACAAAAGAAATAATGGACAAAATTATAGAATTAGCAAAATAAAGGTTAATTTGTTCAGTCTTAGGTATACCCTAAGGCTGAATAATAGTGAATGGAGAAAAAATAGTGCAAAATTTATAAGGCAATCGCTTAAAATATTTATAACATTTTTCGCTATTTATTAAATTATCTACTCGCTCCCAAAGGGTGATAATTATATATTTTTTCACTTGCCCTATTCTAAAAATTCTAAAGAAAAGTTTTTTAAACTTTTCTAAGAATTTTTGAACGGTTACCCAGAAACCGTTTAAAAATATATAATTATAACCCTTCTCGAGCTATTTAAAAATTCAATTAAAAATAACGAAAAATATTATAAATATTTTAAGTGCTTGCCTTATAGAATTTGACAAAGCATATATTTAGTAATATAATTTTACAGAAAAGAGGTAATATAAATGAAGAATAATAAAATAAGGAATATAGCTATTATTGCACACGTTGACCATGGAAAAACTACTTTGGTTGATGCTTTGCTAAGACAGAGCCATGTATTTAGAGAAAATGAACAGGTGCAAGAGAGAGTAATGGACTCTAATGATCAAGAGAAGGAGAGAGGAATTACAATTCTTTCTAAAAATACTTCTGTTATGCATGATGATATTAAAATTAATATAGTTGATACACCAGGACATGCTGATTTTGGTGGAGAAGTTGAGAGAGTTTTAAAGACAGTTGATGGTGTTTTACTATTAGTTGATGCTTTTGAAGGAGCAATGCCTCAAACAAGAGAAGTTTTGAAAAAGTCATTAGCATTAGGGTTAAAACCAATTGTTGTTATAAATAAAATAGATAGACCAGGAGCAACTCCTGAAAAAGTAGTTGACCAAGTAATCGAATTATTCATTGAGTTAGATGCAACAGATGAGCAATTAGAGTTCCCAGTTGTATATGCATCAGCAAAAAATGGAATTGCAAAAATGGATTTATCAGAAGAAACTACAGACTTAAGTTGCTTATTTGAAACAATTATCAATACAATTAGCGAACCAGATTGTGATGAAGAAGGTTCAGCTCAAATGTTAGTGTCTAATATTGATTATGATGATTACGTTGGAAGAATTGCTGTAGGAAGAGTTGAAAGAGGTAGTATAAAAGTTGGAATGCCAGTTTCAATATGTGGTAAAGAAGATAAAGTAGCACAAGGAAGAATTGCAAAAGTATATACACATGTTGGATTAAATAAAGTTGAAGTTGAAGAAGGAAAAGCAGGAGATATTATTGAACTTGCAGGAATCCCAGATATCAATATTGGTGATACTATTTGTGATTTTAACAATCCAGAAAAAATACCTTTTGTTGATATAGATGAGCCAACTGTTTCTATGACATTTAGTGTAAATAATGGACCATTAGCTGGTAGAGAAGGACAATTTATAACATCAAGACATATTAGAGATAGATTATTTAAAGAATTAGAAAGAAATGTATCATTAAGAGTTAAAGAAACAGACAGTCCAGACTCTTTTGAAGTATCTGGAAGAGGAGAATTACATTTATCTGTATTAATAGAGACAATGAGAAGAGAAGGTTTTGAACTTTTAGTATCTCGTCCAAAAGTAATTATTAAAGAAATTAATGGTGTAAAAAGTGAACCTATAGAAAGGTTAGTAGTTAATGTTCCTGATGACTGTGTTGGAAATGTTATTGAAAAATTAGGAAAAAGAAAAGCTGAAATGGCAAATATGGAACCAGCTGAAGATGGACATACTAAAATAGAATTTAAAATTCCAGCAAGAGGACTAATAGGGTATAGAACAGAATTCTTAACAGATACAAAAGGAGAAGGAACAATGAATCACATTTTTGATTCTTATGAGCCTTTTAAAGGTGATGTTGTATCAAGAGTAAGAGGAACAATAGTTGCATTTGAAGCAGGAAAATCAGTTACATATGGATTATATAATGCACAAGATAAAGGAGAACTATTTATTGGACCAGGTGTAGAAGTATATGAAGGAATGATAGTTGGTCTAAATTCAAGAGGAGAAGATTTAAGTATAAATGTTTGTAAAGAAAAACACTTAACAAATACAAGAGCATCTGGTTCTGATGATGCATTACGTTTAGTACCTCCAATTCAAATGTCATTAGAAAAAGCAATTGAATTTATACAAGATGATGAATTAGTAGAAATAACACCAGAGTCAATTCGTTTAAGAAAGAAAATATTAGATACTAAAGAAAGAGAAAGAGCAGCAAGAAGATAAAAATGTTGCCAAAAGACCCAATTTCTGTTGGCAATTTTTACAATAGGAGAGAGAAATGAATAAAGAAGAACTTGAAATAATAAAACAAAACGCATTAAAAGAACATATACCAATTATTATGGATGATACTTTAGATGTAATGGCAAAATATTTAACACAGTTGAAACCAAATAGAATTCTTGAAATAGGTACAGCGGTTGGATATTCTGCTATGTGTTTTTCTAAGTTTTTGTCAAAAGATGGTGTAATTGATACTATTGAAAGAGATGAAGAACGAATAAAACAAGCTAAGGAAAATATAAAAAAAGTTGGCTTAGAAGATAAGATTAAAATTTATGAGGGGGATGCTGTAGAGATTTTACCAATTTTAAATGAAAAGTATGATGCTGTTTTTATTGATGCTGCTAAGGGGAAGTATCCATTTTTCTTGAAAGAATCGTTAAGAATGCTAAATGTAAACGGTATTATTTTTGCTGATAATATTTTGTATAAAGGTTATGTTATGAGTGATTATAATAAGCATAAACAACGTACAGCTGTTAGAAATCTAAGGGAATATATTAAGGAAATTAGTGAAAATACTAATTTGGAAACTGAGATTTTAGAAGTTGGAGATGGATTAGCAATTAGTATTATGAAAGAAAGATAATTCTAATAAAAGGAGAAGAAATAAAACTATATTTCTTCTCCTTTATATTTTTCATCTTCTTCTTTTCTAACACGTTCTTTTATATCACTAACAGAATTTGTATAAGAGCTTTTCTTTTTTTGGGAAATGTTGTTATTAGATATTTTTTCCATGTCATGTATAATTTGTTGAATAGTTTCGTCTGAAATTTCATAAGATGCTAAAATGTTTTGCATTTTGTTTTTTGAAAGTGATAGTGTAGAATTTTTTTCTTCAATTGTTTGAAGTTTTTTCAGTAAAATATCAGAAAGACAAGTAGTTTCATCAGATTCCAAAAGTATTTCTCTAAAATTATCTATTATGGTTTTTATATTAACAAATGCTATATTTTTGTTTACACGTGAGTGAGCAGAAGATACAGCTTTTAATTTAGGTGAGTTGTATTCAGCAAAAATAGGAAGATATTCTTCTAAAGAGTATGAAGTTGTTTGTTGAGTGCCATCAGGAAAAGTATGTGTATCTTCATACCATTCCTTTATTTGAAGATTATCTTGTGCAAATTCAATTTTATTTTTTAGTTTTTGCTGTTTTTGATCTAAATATTCTGTTGGTATAGACAATAATTTATTTCTTTCTGCTATTGTGGTAGTGTTTAATACATTAATTGATTCTTTTAATATCTTTTCATAATATTTATTATCTTTAAATTCATCTTTTAATTCAAAAAAACCAGAAATATCAAGCCTTTTATTATTAACATTAATATGTTTACTATTACCAATTTTTGATTCCTTATATCTAAAATAAGTTTGTAATTGTAATTCTATTTTTCTTCTATCTGGTGTTTCCAAAATTACAAAAATAGAACAATACCCATTTTTTTTGAACTTTTCTTTAGTAGAAATCATTTTTGCTTTTAACTGATCTCGTATAATGTTTTCATGTCCATAATTAGTATCGTTAAAAAGTCGGGGAACAAGTAATTTTAATGCTGAAAATTCATACTTATCGTAAATACGGTTTTTAAAATCCTTTAATAAAGCTTCTAATTCATTTTGATATTTTAAATGTTCATCATCTGTTAGATCTTCTTTAAAATCGTTGTATTTTATATGAGTATAATATTCGTTTATAGCATGTTCAAGGAGTTTTGAAAAAGAAGTTCCGTGGATCATTTTCATCTTTTGGTACAAATAAAGTACCATTGTATTCTTCCGAACATTCTTGATAAGTAAGATTTTGTAATCTTGATAGTAACTCAATTTCCATTTGTAAATATTGTTCTTGTGTAAAATCTAGGAAAGAATAAGGTTCACTAAAGAAATTAACTAAATCGTGATAAATACTAATATTGAATTTTTTTTGTTTTCTATAATTTATAAATTCTTTACCTTCTTTAGTAGTTTTAGTAGCTTTATCAATATGAAAAGTATCTTTTATATCTGTTATATAACCAGTTATACCATAAAAATCATCTGAAACTTTATCTAG